>CALRMF020000340.1:0-3032 GCA_943369035.1 Curvibacter sp. AEP1-3 | reverse complement strand
CAGCACCAGCTCGCCGTCGCGGATCGGCGCGTTGTCGGCGCGGTAGTGCAGCACGCAGGCGTTGGCGCCGGCGGCGACGATGGAGCCGTAGGCAGGGTATTGCGAGCCGTGGCGGCGGAACTCGTGCAGCAGCTCGGCGTCCAAGTGGTACTCGCGCACGTCCTGCCCCTGGCGCAGCATGCGTGCAGACAGCTGCATGGCGCGCACGTGGGCGTCGGCACTGATCTGGGCGGCGCGCCGCATCACGGCCTGCTCGTGTGCGTCCTTGAGCAGTCGCATTTCATCCAGGATGCTGCACAGATCACGCTGCGCTTCCGGGCACAGCGCGCCGTAGCGCACGCGGGCGCGCACCGTCTTGAGCCAGCTGTCGATGCGCCCTTCCAGCCCGGCGTGGGTGGCAAAGGGGTACCAGACGGTCGTCTTGTTCTCCAGCAGCCTCGGGATGCGCTGCTCGAGCTCGGTCACGGCATAGGCTGCGTCAACGCCGAGCGCGGCCGGCGCGGCCTCCGGTCCGAGACGGATGCCGTCCCAGATTTCGCGCTCCAGGTCCTTGGGCTGGCAGAACAGCGTGGTGTGCCCCGTGCTGTCGATCACCAGCCAGGCATTCGGCTCGCCGAAGCCGCTCAGGTAGTGGAAATAGCTGTCGAAGCGGAACAGGAATTCACTGTCGCGGTTGCGCAGGCGTTCGGGTGCGGTCGGCACGATGGCCACGGCATCGGGGCCGAGTTGCCGGGCCAGGCGCTGGCGGCGCTGCAGGTAGAGGGACGAGGACATGGTGTACGCGTGATCCGCAAAAAGAAGTCGGTGCATGGATTGTCCACAACTGTTCGTCCTGCGCCTGGTGCGATCACTTCGCGCTGATCACGCAAGTCAATGGGAGCAGGCCAAGAGGGAAATAAAAACGCAAAAGTGATTTTTTATCTAAATCTGATAAGCAGGATGACTTGATCTGTTGCAAAGACGTTGTGAATTGCTCACAAGTTGATAGCAAAACGTCATTAACCAGCGGGGAAAAGCAGACAATTCGAGGCTCAGGGAAAGAGGACGCATGGCGCCGCTCAGGCGCGCGGATGTCCTTTGGGTGCCTACAAGTCAAAACACTGGCACCAAAAACACAAAAGGCCGGTTTGAAGTACTCGGGGTCGTTGTTCCTGCGGCGCGGCATGCTGCCGACGCTGATCATGTTGGGAGGGTTGGGAGCCATGGCGCAGCAGGCGCCAAGGCCGGATGCCGGCTCCCTGCAGGAGCCGCAAAGTCCGTTGCCCCTGTTGCCGGCACCTGGCTCGCCCGCCATCGTCCTGCCGGCGCTTCCTTCGTCTCCAGTCGCCGCGGTGCCTTTACGCATCACGCCACGCGCCTTCCGTTTTCTCGGCAACACCGTTTTCGACCAGGCGCATCTGGCCAACCTTCTGGCAGATGCCGCGGGACAGGCGACCACATTGGCCGGGCTGAACGAACTGGCCAACCGGGTCGGCAAGTACTACCGCGAGCAGGGCTATCTGCTGACGGAGGTCTACCTGCCGGAGCAGGCCTTGAAGGCCGAAGACGGCGAGGTGACCTTTACCGTGATCGAGGCCCGGGTCGGCCGTGTGCGGGTTGAGCTGGACGAGACGCAGGGTTCGGCGTCCTACGCCCGTCGGGTGCTGGCGCACAACCTGCGTCCGGGCATGTTGATCACCGAGTACCTGCTGGACAAGCCGGTGCTGTTGTTGCGTGACCTGGCGGGCATGGAAGCCAGCGCCACGGTCGAGCCGGGCGAGAAACTGGGCGAGGCGGACGTGACCGTGGCCGTGCGCTCCCTCGGCACCCAGGTGGACGCCGCCGTCGGCGCCAACAACCACGGCTCCGGCTCGGTGGCCGCCACGCAGCTGCATGCGGACCTCAACATCAGCAACGCTTTGGGGCGGGGCGATGTGTTCAGCGCGCGCCTGCAGCAGGGTGAAGCCGGCAACAGCCAGCTTTACCGGTTGAGTTACACCTTGCCCGTTGGCGCCGCGGGCACGCGGCTGGCGGTCAACGCGGCGCACACCCGCTACGCGCTCGGGCGGCAGTTCGCTGCGCTGGGGGCCAGCGGCCAGGCAGACATCGCCGGATTGTCGTTGACCCATCCGCTGGTGCGGGCGCGCCAGCGCAATATCTACGGCGTCATCGGACTGGACCACAAGCGTTTCGAAGACCTGGTCAGCACGCCCTACAACAACAGCGAACGACGGATCGTGGCCACGCGGCTGGGCCTGTTGGGCAACCATGTCGGCGCACTGCTCGGCGCGGGCAGCTTCAACAGCTACGCGCTGACCTGGACTGTCGGACGACTGGGCCTGGACCCGGGCACGCAGGCCATCGACCAAGGCAGCGGCGGCGAGCGCGCCAGCGGCAGCTTTGACAAGCTCAACCTGGACTACCAGCGCGTCGACTACCTCAGCCGCGAGGCGAGCCTGCATTTGAATCTGCAGAGCCAGCAGGCCGGCAAGAACCTGGCCTCGGCCGAAAAAATGTCGCTCGGCGGGCCGAACGGCGTGCGTGGCTACCCGGTTGGTGAAGGCGTGGGTGACAGTGGCGCGCTGATCAACCTGGAATACCGGCACCAACTACCGGCGCCGGCTACGCTGGCGGGTGAGCCGGTCAGTCTGGTGCTGTTCTATGACCTTGGCGCCGTCGAGTTCCACAAGGATCCGGCCGGCATGGGTCTGAGCAGCAACCGTCAGGTGCTGGGTGCCGTGGGCGTTGGCATGCTCGCCGGGCGCAGCAACAAATACCGCGTCAGCGCCCACCTGGCCTGGCGTACCACCCAGGCGGCGCCGACCACCGGCGACGCCGACCAGACGCCGCGCGTCTGGGTCACGGCGCAGAAGTGGCTGTAGGCAGAGCAGATGGCCATGACCGCGCAGACATCTATTTCCCGGCAACGGCGCACCACTACGGTCCGTTCGGTGGTGGTACGCCTGTCGCGCAAGCTGACGGCCACCTACCGCTTCCGCACCGGGCGTTGGCTGCCGCGCCTGTTGCTGGCGTTGCTCGCATCCTATGCCGGC
>CALRMF020000339.1:0-3037 GCA_943369035.1 Curvibacter sp. AEP1-3 | reverse complement strand
CAGGTCGGCCTGGTAGACGCGGTTGAGCTCCTCGGCGCTGGCATGGATATGCACCAGCGTCTGCTTGGTGCGCGGCGCCTGCAGCAGCGTGTAGCCACCGGTGGTCATCTCGCCCAGGCGCGGACCGATGGCGATGATCAGGTCGCTGTCCTGGACCCGCTGTGCCAGTTTGGGATTGGGCGCAATGCCCACGTCGCCGGCGTACTGCGGGTGGAAGTTGTCGAAGGTGTCCTGGAAGCGGAAGGCATTGGCCACCGGCAACTTCCAGTTCTCGGCAAAGCGCTGCAACGCCTGCGCCGCCTGCGGCGTCCAGCCACCACCGCCGGCGATGACCAGCGGACGCTCCGATTTCAATAGCAGCTCGCGCAGTGTGCGCAAGGCACCGGGGTCACTCCAGGCCTGTGCCGGTTCAATGCGCGGCAGCGGCGCGGCCGTCACTTCCTGCACCAGCATGTCTTCCGGCAGCACCAGCACCACCGGGCCAGGGCGGCCGTTCATGGCCGTGGCGAAGGCGCGCGCCACGTATTCGGGGATGCGGCGCGCATCGTCGATGCGCTCCACCCGCTTGGCAAAGCCCTTGGTGCTCGGGCCAAAGAAGGCACCGTAGTCCACCTCCTGGAAGGCCTCGCGGTCACGCATGTCGCTGGCCACATCACCTACGAACAGCACCATGGGGGTGGAGTCCTGGAACGCCGTGTGCACGCCGATGGAGGCGTTGGTGGCGCCGGGGCCGCGCGTGACGAAGCACACGCCCGGGCGGCCGGTGAGCTTGCCCTGTGCCTCGGCCATGAAGGCAGCCCCGCCCTCCTGCCGGTTGATGACAAACCGGATCTGGTCGCGGTAGGCGTGGAAGCCGTCCAGGACGGCGAGGTAGCTTTCCCCGGGGACCCCGAAGGCATGGGTGACGCCCTGGGCAACCAGGCATTCAACGAGAAGATGGCCCGCAATTTGAGTCTTCATGGGCCCTGATTGTGCCCTGCGGCCGGCGCCCAATCAGCCGCGTACGCGACGCCCCACGCCGACGGCGGTGAACACGCTGAGCAGCAGCACTGCCGCTGCCACATAGAAGGTGGTGCTGTAGTGGCCGCGGTCCATCAGGGCGCCGAACATCAGCGGTGCCACGGCAAAGCCGACGTCGAAGCCGGAGTACACCGTGCCATAGACCCGGCCAGTGGCGCCCATGGGCGTGGCCTTCTTGACCATCATGTCGCGCGACGGGTTGCCGATGCCGATGGCGAAGCCGGTGGCCGCCAGCACCGCCATGGTGCCACCAGCCCCCAGCCAGCCGCTGCCGCACAGCGCCATGAGCAGTGCCCCGCCGCCCATGCACCAGGCCACCACGCGGTCGCTGTCGGCATGACGGACGGCCACGAAGCCGCCGATGAAGATGCCCGCCGCCGCGCACAGCATGTAGGCGGTGAGCGTGAGCGTCGCTGCTTCCAGGCTGACGGCATGCAGGGCCTGCAGCAGCGACAGCGCATAGTTCTGCACCAGCGCCAGCGTCATGGTGGAGAGCATGAAGAATGCAAAACACCACCACACCACCGGCAGCTTGAGGAAGGCCAGATCGCTGTCGCCAGCCTGCGCGGCGCGCACCACCACCTCGGTACGCAGCTTGGCGCGCTGCAGCACCAGCAGGGCCAGGATGGCGGCGTACATCACGGCCGCAGCCACGTAGGCACCGCGCCAGCCGAGCACCCCACCAAGGCCCACCAGGAACACCGGTGCCACCGCCCAGCCCAGGTTGCCGGTCAGGCCGTGGGCGCTGAAGGCATGGCCCAGCCGCGGTGCCGAGACGCGCTGGTTCAGGATGGTGAAGTCCACCGGGTGGAACGGCGCATTGCCCAGGCCGGCCAGCACCGCCACTGCCATCAGGCCCGCGTAGCCCTGCGCCACGGAAGCCGTGAGGCACGCCGCAATGAACAGCACCTCGGACGCAAACAGCACCCGCCGCGCACCGAAACGGTCCACCACAAAGCCGGCACCGGCCTGCCCCAGCCCGGAGACGACGAAGAATACCGACATCAGCAGGCCGAGTTCGGCATAACTCAGACCAAACTCGCGCATGAACACGGGAAACAGCAGCGGCAGCAGCAGGTGCGAGAAGTGCGAGCTGGCGTGGGCCAGGCCGACCAGACCGATGATGGAGGCGTCCTGGCGCAGCGGTACCGCACCAGCGGCAAGGGTCGTTGCAGTCATGGCCGCATCGTAATCGGCTTTGAACCCGTCGCGCAGCGGGGCATGCCCCCACAGGCATACTCGGCAGCATGGAGCACGCACACCATTCGCAGCATGGCCACGAACAAGGGCACGACCATGGCCATCACCATGCACCCACCGACTTCAACCGCGCTTTCGTGCTCGGCATCGTGCTCAACGCCGGCTTTGTGGCCGTCGAGGCCTGGTACGGCTGGCAGATCAACTCGCTGGCCCTGCTGGCCGACGCCGGTCACAACCTGAGCGACGTCGCCGGACTGCTGCTGGCCTGGCTTGCGGCACTGGCCGGACGCCGTCAGCCCGACAGCCGCCACACCTACGGCTGGCGCCGCGCCTCCATCCTGGCCGCCTTCACGAACGCCGTGCTGCTGCTGGTGGCCATGGGCTCGTTGGCCTGGGAGGCCCTGGGGCGCCTGAGCGCGCCTGAGCCTACGCAGGGCTGGACCATCATCACCGTGGCCGCCATCGGCATCGTGGTCAACACCGCCACCGCCCTGCTGTTCCTGCGCGGCCGCGAGCACGACCTCAATGTGCGCGGCGCCTTCCTGCACATGGCGGCGGATGCCTTGGTGTCGCTGGGTGTGGTGGTCGGCGGCGCGCTCTACCTCTGGCAAGGCTGGGCCTGGCTGGACCCGGTGATCAGCCTGGGCATTGCCGCCGTCATCGTGACCGGCAGCTGGGGGCTGCTGCGACAGTCACTGCACCTGCTGTTTGACGGCGTACCCGAGGGCATCGACCTCACCTCGCTGCACGGCTGGCTGGCCGCACGTCCGGGCGTGGTGCGAGTGGATGACCTCCATGTATGGGCCATGAGCACCAC
>CALRMF020000338.1:0-3047 GCA_943369035.1 Curvibacter sp. AEP1-3 | reverse complement strand
AACTTGGCCTGGGCCTTGGCATCGGTTTCGTCGACGATCACGGTGACCAGGTTGTAGATCAGCACCTTGCGCGGATCGCGGCCGGCCAGTGCAGCCTGCCGGCGCACGTCGTCCACGTAGTTCTTCAGCACCGACTGGGTGGGCGCGGCCACGAACACGCACTCGGCGTGCTCGGCCGCAAAGGCCTTGCCGGCGCCCGAGGCACCCGCCTGGTAGAGCACCGGTGTGCGCTGCGGCGAGGGCTCGCACAGGTGGTAGCCGGGCACCTCGAAGTAGGTGCCCTTGTGGCCGATCTCGTGCACTTTCTCGGGCACGGTGAAGATGCGCCGCTCGCGGTCCCGCACCACGGCGTCGTCTTCCCAGCTGCCCTCGAAGAGCTTGTAGAGCACCTCCAGGTATTCCTTGGCCACGTCGTAACGGTTGTCGTGGCGGCGCAGGCCGCCCTGGCCGATGTTCTTGGCCCCGCTTTCCAGGTACGAGGTGACGATGTTCCAGCCGACCCGCCCCTTGGTGTGGTGATCGGCCGTGCTGAGGCGGCGGGCAAAGGTGTAGGGGTGCTCGAACGAGGTCGAGGCCGTGATGCCGATGCCCAGGTGCTCGGTGGCCAGCGCAATCGGCGCGGCCAACTGCAGCGGGTCGTTCACCGGGATCTGGGCCGCCTGTTGCAGCGCGTGGTAATTGCTGCCTTTGTAGACATCGTAGTAGCCGATCACATCGGCGATGAAGATGCCGTCAAAGATGCCTTTTTCGAGCACCCGCGCCAGGTCCTGCCAGTAATCCAGATCCTTGTACTGCCAGGATCGGTCCCGCGGATGGGCCCACAGGCCCGGCGACTGGTGCCCCACGCAGTTCATCTCGAACGCGTTGAAGCGAATGTTCTTGGCCATGTGCTGTGTGCTCCAGCCTCAGTTCCAGGCGTGGCGCGGGGCATGCACGCCATTGAGTGCGAAGTTGCCCAGGTGGAAGTACTTCCAGCGCACCGGGTCGTGCAGGGTGTGCGCACGGGCATTGCGCCAGTGGCGGTCCAGGTTGTGCACGGCCAGGGTGGAGCGGGTGCCGGCCAACTCGAACAGCTTGTTGGTGGCGGCAATGGCCACTTCGGTGGTCAGCACCTTGGCTTCGGCCGTGGCCAGGGTGGCCGCATTGACCACGTCTTCGCTCGGGTCCTTCAGGGCGCGGTCGATGGCATGGCCGGCGCGCTCCAGCAAGGCCTCGGCCGCGTGCAGGCGCAGCGTCAGGTCACCGATGGCGCTGATGGTGAAGGGATCTTCCGCAGCACGCTCCTTGCCGCTGTCGATCCAGGGCCGCGACTGCTCGCGCACAAAGCGGATGGTCTCGTGGATGGCGGCGGCGGCAATGCCGCCGTCGATGGCAGCCTGGATGATCTGCGAGATGGCGCCGGCAGCGGTGGGACGGTCGAAGGCGGCCACGGGCACCAGACGGCTCACGGGAACGCGCACGTTCTCGATCTTGATCGAGCCCGAGGCCGTGGTGCGCTGACCAAAGCTGGACCAGTCGTTGATCACCGTCAGGCCCGACGCATCGCGCTCGGCAAAGGCCAGAAAACCCAGCCCTTCGGGGCTGACGGCCACGATGGGCACGATGTGCGCCAGCAAGGCACCGGTGGTGTAGAACTTCTCGCCATTGACCACGGCGGTGTCACCCTCGATCTTGAAGGTGGTCTCGAAGGCGGCCACGGTCTTGCTGTTCTTTTCGGAGAAGGCATTGCCGAAGCGGATGCCACTCAACACCAGCCCGAACAGTTCTTTCTTTTGTGCCTCGGTCGCATCCAGTTCGATGTGCGACACCAGGGCCAGGTGGTTCTGGGTGATCTGCGCCAGGCTGGAATCCCCCTCGGCCAGGATGCGGATCACCTGGGCCAGGGTGGCATACGAGACCTCGGCACCGCCATAGGCCTTGGGCACCGTGATACCCCACAAGCCGCTTTGTGAGTAGGCGTCCAGTTCGGCCAGGGGCAGAAAGCCTTCGCGGTCACGCAGGGCCGAATCCTTGCGGAACTCGGCAGCCAGGCGATGCGCCACTGCGATGGCCTCGGCGTCGTCACGGATCACATGGGCGGCTTGCTGCGGACGCGGACGCGGTGCAAGCGGTTCGCTCGAGTTCACACGCACCGGAGTCGGTTTTTCAAGGGTGGCGACAGTCATTGGAAAAGTCCTTTCAAGGTCAGCGGCAGCCATATCTGCCATTCAAGTTAATAAAACTACAACAGGTACAAATAAAATACAGGCAGAGATAATCCAACCCCAACCTCAACAGGATGCGATTAAAAGGGCTTACACAGAGTCAACAGGCATTCAATTCAATGAACAACCTATCAACGACGTCTCTCGCCTGACTTGAATCAATAACAAAGACGAATAACCTGAACACGTTGCATGAGGGACCCGATAGCAGCCTGCACTTTTTGGCGTAGCCCATCGAAAAAATCCAACCCGCCAAAAAATACCCCCACCCATTAATCCAAGCATCTTCTCGAAATCATGATTTCGGGTTAATCGACATTGCCTTGACTGAGAGAATAAGAGAAGAAATCCGAAACGCGACATCGGATTTCAACTATGAATATGCACAAAACTCTGCACTTAAAAATCAACAGGACGGCGCCAAAAATCAGCAAATTGCTGATTGGCAAACAGCGTTCTTCAATCGCAATCGTCACCCCGACTCTTGGCAAGGGGGCGAAGCGATCAACGCGTTGTGTTCTGGCTCCGGGCGCTGGCGTCGCTGAGGCACACCGCAGGGGGGATCACATCGAACGCGAGACGACAAACCGGGGCCTGGATGCCCCCGAGGACCGATGGGCCGATGGATAATCCGCCCAGCCCATCCAACAACGGCAGGCTGAACAAGGCCGGTATCGCCGCCACATGTCCCAAAGTCCGAGCCCCAACATGACCCCTTCAGCCCTCCGACTTAGCCAACTCTCAACCGCACTGCTGATCGCCGCAAGCTGTGCCCACGGGCCCGCCCACGCCGACAGCCTGGCCTCTTCGGCCTCCAGCGCCGGGTCGTCGGCCAGCGGCAGC
>CALRMF020000337.1:0-3051 GCA_943369035.1 Curvibacter sp. AEP1-3 | reverse complement strand
GCCGCGCGGCGTGCGCTCCAGCAGCGCCACGCCCAGGTCGGCCTCCAGTTGGCGGATCGTGCGCGACAGGGGCGACTGCTCCACATGCAGCCGCCGCGCCGCCCGGCCAAAGTGCAACTCTTCGGCCACGGCTATGAAACAGCGAAGATGGCGTAAGTTCATGTACTTCCCCCCAGAAAGTGGAGTCCATTCCTCTGGCCGCAGGGAACCGCATGAGTGCTTCCCGGTGGCTATGCCGGTCACAGAGGCTTCCAGTTGCCGCCATCCGGCCTTCAGTCGCCGGCGAGGCGGCGAGTGTCCAGGCAAGGCCGGGTTATTCCATCGGTGTTGCCATATCACACAAAACCTCGGACAATCAATAATAATTCTCATTAGCATCCGTGTCTGAATGGAGTGAAGCCGATCAATCCCGACGTGGCGAACCTGTCCGTCACTACCCACGGGAGCGTGTTCTGGAACGATGGACGCATGGGCGACGAGCAGCTCGCACAGCGGCTGCAGGCCTCCGCGCCGCGTCAACCGCAGCCCGAGGACTTCATCCGCGGCGACCGCCTGGTGGGCCCGCCAGCGCGTCGCGCAGGTGTTGGCGGCTACGCAGAAGTCCGGGTGTTGAAACTGAGCTTCGTGACCGACCCGGGCAGCAACCGGGGTGAGCCGAAAGACACCCTCATGAAACTGCATCGGCACGCTCGCCTTGACGTCCGCGTGTCGTCGTCGGTTGCACTGATCGCGGACACGAGCCACACGCGCGCACCTGCGCGCGGTGCCCGGCGCACCGCTGCCCGCCCTGGCATGGCAGCAGCAGGCGCTGACCATCAGCATTGAATGTCCGGGCTGTGTGCGCCGGCCTGCTCCGCGCGTGTCGGCGACGGGCCTGTTCCCGACAGGCATGAGTGCTTCGACGCGATGCCATCGAAGGAGGTGCTGACGGGATGCGGATGGAGGTGCTGGCGCCGGATAGGCTGAACCAGAAGAAGACAAACAGGAGGTGGCCTTGGATTTCAGATTGCTGCGTTACTTCATCGCAGTTGCGGAAGAGCTGCATCTGGCCCGTGCAGCCGAGCGTCTGGGCATCGAGCAATCGCCTGTGTCGCGTGCGATGCGCGACCTGGAAAGCCAGCTTGGCGTGCAGTTGTTCGACCGCAGCACACGCCTGACGCGGCTGACCTGGGCCGGCCAGGTGTTCCTCGGCGAATGCCGGCGCGTGCAGGCCACCGTGGAGCAGGCAGTCAAGAGCGCCAAGGCGGCGGCACAGGGCTGCCAGGGCCATCTGCGCATCGCGATCTGCGACAGCCTGGCGCAACCCCGCATCGCCACCTTGCTGGCACGCAGCCGCGAGGATGAGCCCGAGCTGGAGATTCGCGTCTTCGAGCTGCCGTTCGCGCAGCAGCTCAAGATGCTGCACAACGATCTGCTGGACATCGGCTTTGGCTTGTCAAACGCGGTGCATGATGGCCTCGTCGCCGAGCCGGTGTGGACCGATCCGCTGTCGGTGATCGTGCCCGCACGCCACCCCTTGCTGGCACACGTGCAGGTGCCGCTGGCCGAAGCCTTGAAGTTCCCGCTGGTTCTGTGCCATCCCGAATCGGGATCGGGCTGCCGCCATCAGATTCAAGCGCTGCTGCAGGACGCAGGCACGCCCCTCAAGCTGGTCGATGAAGTGACCAGCCTGGGCGTGATGCTGACCCTGGTCGGCGCCGGCTACGGCATCGGTTTCTCCATCGCCTCGCAGGTGCAGACGCTACAGCGCCCGGACATCTCCATTCGTCCCCTGGCCGGCATCCCACCGATGCTCTCTACCTACCTACTGCGCCGCCATGGCGAACCCTCCGAGCCGATGAAGCGGTTCATCGAGCGAGTGAAAGACGAGGCCGCACCGGTCGATGAAGAGTCAGTCCTTTGAGGACGGCAGCTCGCCACTTCCTCCAGCGGCACTTCCTTGAAAGCCAGCAGCGGATGCCTGGCGGGCAAAGCCACCACCAGCGGGTCTCGCCACACCGGCATGGCGACGATGCCGGCGTCCATTTCACCAGCCAATGCAAAACCTGCGTCATACAAGTCGTTGCGCAGTCCAGTCACCAACTGCGCCAGTGGCGTTTCAAATATCCGAATGCCGACCTGTGGTGCCTCCTCGCGGCAAAGCGCAAGCAACGCCGACAAGCGGGCCTGCCCCATGTCACCAGATAGTGCGATGCGCAGCGTGTTCCGCTGGTTCGCTGCGGCGCGTGCCTTGGTCTGCGCTTGCTCGAAGGCCAGCAGTACGCGCCGGGCTTCTTCGAGGAAGACCTGTCCCGCCGGTGTGAGACGAACACTGCGTGGCAAGCGGTTGAGCAGCGGCACCCCTAAATCCGCCTCCATCTGGCGGATCGTGCGCGACAGTGGAGACTGTTCGATGTGCAGCCGTCGAGCAGCCCGGCCGAAGTGCAGTTCCTCGGCTACGGCGATGAAGCAGCGAAGATGGCGTAAGTTCATGCTTTCTCCCTACCGATGTGATCAGTCCATATCATCGTAGGGAGCCGAATAGTGCGGAGGATTCACCTCTGTATCGAGATGAGAGCCATCCTGGGGGGTGATGCTCGGATGCTTTTCGCCCATGTCAGCGCCTACGGCGAAGCTCTCGTTCGAGATCGCCCAGCTGCGACGCCTGAAGTTCGGCAAGAAGAGCGAGCAGCTCGATGCCGAACAACGCGCGCTGTTCGACGAGGCTCTGGACGCCGACCTTGCCGCGGCTGAGGCGCAGCTCTAGGAACTGCTGGGCAAGAAGAAGCCGCCGGCTACGCCTGGCGCGATGCCTAAGCGCACCGCCTTGCCGGCGGACCTGCCGCGCGTGGACTGCCACCACGAGCCCGAGAACACCCGCTGCGCGTGCGGCTGTGCGCTCAAGCGCATCAGCGAGAAGCTGGACTACACGCCGGGCGTGTTCACGGTCGAGTGCCACATCCGCAGCAAGTGGACCTGCGCATAGGTGCCGAACGCTGACCCAGGCGCCGGTCCCGGCGGAGATCATCGCCAAGGGCATCCCCACCTCCGGGCTGCTCGCGTAGGTGCTGG
>CALRMF020000336.1:0-3058 GCA_943369035.1 Curvibacter sp. AEP1-3 | reverse complement strand
CTGCCTTCGGCGCTGGACAACCGCCCCCTGAAGTTCGAGGAGTTCGAAAAGCGCATGCGTCAGATCATCTTCGTGTCGGCCACACCGGCCAACTACGAGATCGAGCATGCCGGTCAGGTGGTGGAGCAGGTGGTGCGCCCCACGGGCCTGGTCGACCCGGTGGTCGAGGTGCGCCCCGCCACCCATCAGGTGGACGATGTGCTGCAGGAGATTCGCATCCGGGTCGAGAAGAACGAGCGGGTGCTGATCACCACCCTCACCAAGCGCATGGCCGAGCAACTGACCGATTACCTGTCGGACAACGGCGTCAAGGTGCGCTACCTGCACAGTGATGTGGACACTGTCGAGCGCGTCGAAATTTTGCGGGATCTGCGCCTGGGCGTGTTCGATGTGCTGGTGGGCATCAACCTGCTGCGCGAGGGCTTGGACATCCCAGAAGTCTCCTTGGTGGCCATTCTGGATGCCGACAAGGAAGGGTTCCTGCGCGCTGAGCGCTCACTGATCCAGACCATCGGCCGCGCGGCCCGCAATCTGAACGGGCGCGCCATCCTGTACGCGGACCGCATCACCGAGTCGATGCGCAAAGCCATGGGGGAGACCGAGCGCCGTCGCCTCAAGCAAATCGCCTACAACGAAGAGCACGGCATCACGCCGCGCAGCATTGTCAAACAGGTGAGAGACCTGATTGACGGCGTTTACAGCGAAAAAAGCGGGCGCGAAGCCGAGAAGTTGGAGCTGTCTGCCTTGCAGAAAGCCCGTGTCGAAGAGATGGGCGAGAAGGACATTGCGCGCGAAATCAAGCGCCTCGAGAAGGAAATGCTCGAGCACGCCCGCAACCTCGAGTTCGAAAAGGCGGCCCAGGCGCGAGACCAGTTGGCGCTGCTGCGGGAGCGGGCTTTCGGGGCGGCAGGCTCCGACAACGTCGTCGTTCTGCCTTTGCGAAAGTAGGCAGGAACTCTGTAGGGGCAAGCCCGTTCAAACATCAAGTTCGCCCTTTGCCTGAGCTGAAGAAACCGGTGGTCAGGAACTCGATTTGTTTGTACTATCGACCCAATTGATTGAATTGTGACTGACCGGTATTTTTACCTGACTGTTTAATTTGGCCTTAGTGATATACTTGACGCAAACAGTCAAGAACCCAGAACGATGAAGGGCCGGCCCCAAGAGCCGGATAACGGGGTGAGGACGGAGCCCGCGGCATACCCCGCCGTGAGGTATTTGAAACAAGACCAAGCCTGACGAAGGAGCTTGATATGCGTCTCACAACCAAAGGCCGCTTTGCGGTAACCGCGATGATCGACCTGGCATTGCGCCAGAACAATGGCCCGGTCACCCTGGCCGCCATCAGCCAGCGTCAGCAGATTTCGCTGTCCTACCTTGAGCAGTTGTTTGGCAAGCTGCGTCGGCATGAACTGGTCGAGTCCACCCGTGGGCCGGGCGGCGGTTATACCCTGGGCCGCAAGGCGGCCGACATCACGGTGGCCGATATCATCGTGTCGGTGGATGAACCCATCGATGCCACCCAGTGTGGCGGCAAGGAAAACTGCCTGGGCGAAGCCGGCCGTTGCATGACCCACGAACTGTGGTCGGCCCTCAACCAGCGCATGGTCGAGTTCCTGGATTCGGTCACGCTGCAAAAGCTGGTCGAAGAACAGATTGCCAAGGGCGTTCAGGTCGAAGACAAGCCGGTGCTGCGCCGTGCGATTTCGAGCACCCCGGTGGTCAAGCCGATCCGTGTCAACGCACCGAATTCGGTGTTCGCCCTGGGCAACGCCTTCGCCAAGTCCTGATGTTTTGAACGCTGGCACGCCCCACGGGCGTTGCCGGTCTACCCGATTGCTGTTGCGTTTCAGCAAGCCAGTTTTGATTGAGCCAGCCATGGACATGACCCCTCATTTCCCCATTTACCTCGATTACGGTGCTACCACGCCCGTCGACCCGCGCGTCGTTGACGCCATGATCCCCTGGTTGCGTGAACATTTCGGCAACGCAGCCTCCCGCAGCCATGCCTGGGGCTGGGAAGCTGAAGAAGCGATTGAAAAAGCCCGCGGCCAGGTGGCCGATCTGATTGGTGCTGATCCGCGCGAAATCGTCTGGACCAGTGGCGCCACCGAATCCATCAACCTGGCCCTCAAGGGGGCGGCCCAGTTCTACAAGGGCAAGGGCAAGCACCTGATCACCCTGAAGACCGAGCACAAGGCCGTGCTCGACACCATGCGCGAACTCGAGCGCCAGGGCTTTGACGTGACCTACATGGACGTTCAGGAAGACGGCCTGCTCGATCTGGAAGCCCTCAAGGCGGCCATTCGCCCCGACACCATCCTGATCAGCGTGCTGTTCGTCAACAACGAGATCGGTGTCATCCAGGACATCCCTGCGATTGGCGCTCTGTGCCGTGAAAAGGGCATCCTGCTGCACGTGGACGCGGCGCAGGCCACCGGCCGGGTCGAGATCGACATGAACCAGCTGCCCATCGACCTGATGAGCATGACGGCCCACAAGACCTACGGCCCCAAGGGTGTGGGGGCCTTGTATGTGCGCCGCAAGCCACGGGTGCGCCTGGAGGCCCAGATCCATGGCGGTGGCCATGAGCGCGGCATGCGTTCGGGCACCTTGCCGACCCACCAGATCGTGGGCATGGGCGAGGCCTTCCGCATCGCCAAGGCCGAGATGGCTGAAGGCAATGCCAAGGCTTACGCCTTGCAGCAGCGCCTGCTCAACGGCCTGAAGGACATCGAGCAGGTGTTCATCAACGGCAGCCTGGAGCGCCGCGTGCCGCAGAACCTGAACATGAGCTTCAACTTTGTGGAAGGCGAGTCGCTGATCATGGGCATCAAGGGCTTGGCCGTGTCGTCCGGTTCGGCCTGCACCTCGGCCAGTTTGGAGCCCAGCTACGTGCTGCGCGCCCTGGGCCGCAGCGATGAACTGGCGCACAGCAGCCTGCGCATGACCATCGGCCGTTTCACGACCGAAGAAGAAATCGATTACGCCATCGGCACCATCCGCGAAAACGTCAACCGCCTGCGCGAGCTCAGCCCGCTGTGGGAGATGTACAAGG
>CALRMF020000335.1:0-3059 GCA_943369035.1 Curvibacter sp. AEP1-3 | reverse complement strand
GCTTGTAGGGGCCGCGCTTGTACGCACGTCCAGTGCGGGGATTTGTGTCCATGATCTCCTTTGTGGACACAACATTGAGGTGCCCGAGTGCGGGCAATCATTGCGCGCTGGATCAGGGAAGGGAAGACGGTGGCGGTCGGAGGCTTACGACCTTCGTGATGGAGATGCCCAGCAATGAGGCGATCAAGCAGGCCGTAATGGCTGGCATGGGAGTCAGCCTGCTATCGCTGCACACGATCGAACTCGAGTGGAAGAACGGCCTCATCGCCGCACCCGCGGTGGAAGGCATGCCACTGATGCGCCGCTGGAATGTCGTGTATGCCGCGGGTAAGTATTTATCGCCCGCCGCCGAAGCGTTCAGGTACTTCATGCTCGAGCACGCGGAAGCCCACTTGGCGAGCTTGTTCCGCGAAGCCCAATAAGCAGGGCGGCAGGGCTGACGGAACGTGTCGTTGACCGGGCCAATCAAGTCCGGATCAGGTGCCGTCAAGTCACTGCGGAGTGGTCTGCGAGCGCCGTTGCCAGAGTAACGAGCATTTCGGTGTGCTGTGCGTCCTCCAACTCCCGCTGCGGGCAGAAGGCGAGCACGACGCGCCCACGGATTTCAATGTAGAGCGGGCCAAAGCGCTCCAGCGCATCGAGCACCGCCGGTGGCATGTCCGGGAGCCCCTGTCCCGGCGGCATGTAGAGCCGGTAGCCGGGCGCCGCAGCGACGTCGGAACGCTCGCTCAGGTTGACGAGATAGCGCTCCAGGTAGTGCCCGGGCGTGAGGACGAAGTCGGGCTGCGTCGAGTCGGCCGGGAGCTCGTACATCATGAGCGTGTGCCGGTGCGGCACGTGGTAGTCAGGGGCCGAAGTGTGGCTGTAGTCGAACAGCCGAATCTGCCCACCGGCCCAGGCGCCGTGCATGAGGTTGCTGATCTCGCGCTGATCGCCGCGCCGCAGGTAGACAAAATCGTGGCGGTTGATGATGGCCGCGACCTGCGGCGCGAAGGCCAGCCCCAGCCGCTGGGCCAGCGCCGCCATCTGCTGTGCACGCTCGTCGCGCTGTGCGATTCGCTGCGCAATGTGCGGCTCCTGCATGCGGGCGGCCAGCGGATGCGCCGAGAAGGCATGAAAGCGCTCGATACCGTCCACCGAAAATGGCCGCCCGTGGGCGGCCGCTTCTTCCTCGAAGTGCTGCAGAAACTCGGCCGCCGTGTGGTCGATAATGCGTGCCGACTCGGTGAAGCGCAGCCGCACACCGTCGCTCTGCGGCAGGCGCGCCAGCGCTTTTTCCAGCGGCAGCAGGTTGAAGCCGACCAGCGAGCCCAGCGTCAGCACATGCACGGTCTGGCCCGCGTGCTCCTCGCTGCGGTGCTTGATGACCGGGCTGCGGAACATGCTGGTGAAGTTGGTCCACAGCAGGCGGCTGGAGGTGCCCCAGTCCATTCGCCCGGTCAGCACCAGCCGCACCGACGGCATCAACAAATAAACCAGCAGCACCAGTTCGATGGCCACGCCGATGAACATGCCCAGCAGCAGGTCGGTCAGTAAAATGGCCAACACGGTGCCGACGAACACCACAAAGCGGTCGCGGCCGATGGCCAGCATGCGCGTGAACAGCGCGGGCTCGCACAGGCGCCAGCCGATGTAGATCAGGATGCCGGCAATGGCCGCCAGCGGGATGAGCCGGAGCACATCGGGCAGCACCAGCACGAACAGCAGCAGGAACAGACCGCTGTACAGGTTGGACCACAGGGTGCGCGCACCGGCGTCGATGTTGGCGCGGCTGGGCACCGCGTTCGGGATCACGGTGAGCCCGCCGATCATGCCCGAGGTGAGGTTGCACACGCCCATGGCGCGCAGGGTCTTGTTGGCATCGGACTTGCGCCGCCAGGGGTCGAGCTTGTCCACCGCCTTCACGCTGGCGACCGACTCCACGCCGTCGATCATGGTGAAGGTGAACACTACCAGCGCCATCGTCAGCCACAGATCGGGGCTGGACAGGAAATGGGCAAACGCCGGAAAGTGAATGCCATCCAGCACGTGCTCGGGCATGGCGATGCGCAGCTTCGCATCAAAGCCCAGCAGCGAGCTGGCCAGCACGCCAAAACCGGCCACGACGATCGCCGCCGGAAGCCAGCGCCAAAGTCCGTTGAGCTTGCGCCGCAGTGCAAACATCAGCCCCAGGCTGACGATGCCCACCCCCGCCACCAACCACTGCGCTTGCACCAGCTGTTGCGGCAAATTGCCGATGGAGTCCAGCACCGATTTGGAGGGAATGGACGGCGCACCCAGCAGCGCTGGAACCTGGCGCACGATGATCATGATGCCAATCGCCGCGAGCATGGCCTCCACCACGGTGGCCGGCAGCATGGCGGCGTACTGCCCGGCGCGCAGGGCGCTGAGCAACAGTTGCAGCACGCCCGTGAGCACGATGGCCACCAGCACCAGCGGGTAGCCCAGCGCCAGATCGCCGTGCCCCAGCAGCAGCATGCCCCACAGCAGCACCGGAGCCAGCGCCGCCGCCGGCCCGCTGACGGTGACGTGCGAGCCGCCCAGCAGGGGATACAGCAGGCCCGCGACGATGGCCGAAATCAGGCCGGCGATGGCCGGGGCGCCCGATGCCAGCGCCACCCCAAGCGAGAACGGCATCCACAGCAGGGCCACCTGCAAGCCAGCTGTGGCGTCATTACGCCAGTGCTTGAGTCCAGCTAGGCCACTGGAGGGCGTGGTCTCTGAGCTCATTACGCTTCCCCGATGTGCTTTGAGTGGATGATTGGAAAGTCAGTCATGGTGAACCTCACAACGATCGACAAGCACAAGCCGCCGGGGGCCTGAAAGCACAAAGAATGCCCAGCGGGCAACGCGCCAGCGTGGACATGCCGTGCGAATCCAGGTTGAAGCCGCTGTAAATCGTTTTGTCTTGCATGCGGTCTCTCATCGGTAGTTGTGATGGCAAAGGCGTTATTCCAGCCACTTGCCCAGATAAGCGTTGATCACCTCGACCACCGCCTGAGACTTGATGACCAAGCCCAGATCGATCATTTCCGAGCACATGACCATGCCCTGTTTGT
>CALRMF020000334.1:0-3060 GCA_943369035.1 Curvibacter sp. AEP1-3 | reverse complement strand
CGCAGCAGGCCGAAACGTGCCGCCACACCGGGCTTGAGGGCGGCCACCTGGGCCAGCAATCCAGAGACATCCTGTACCGGCTTGCCCGCCACACTGGTGATGACATCCCCGGGCCGGATGCCGGCCTGGGCGGCCGGGCCGTTTTGCAGCACGCCGGTGATGATGACCCCGCGCGTGGCCTTGATGCCGAAGGTTTCCGCCAGTTCCGCCGAGAGTTCGCTCGGCTCCACCCCGATCCAGCCGCGCGTTACCTGGCCATCCTTGACGATGCTCTCCAGCACCTGCCGAGCGGTGGAGACCGGGATGGCAAAGCCGATGCCCATGTTGCCGCCCGAGCGCGAGTAGATGGCGGTGTTGATGCCCAGCAGGTTGCCACTGGTGTCGACCAAGGCGCCACCGGAGTTGCCCGGGTTGATGGCCGCATCGGTCTGGATGAAGTTCTCGAAGGTGTTGATACCCAGCTGGTTGCGGCCCAGCGCGCTGACGATGCCGCTGGTCACGGTCTGGCCGACGCCAAAAGGGTTGCCGATAGCCAGCACCTGGTCGCCCACCTGCAGCGCATCCGAGTTGCCCAGCACGATGACCGGCAGCTTGTCGAGTTCGATCTTGAGTACCGCCAGGTCGCTGTCGGGGTCGGTGCCGATCACCTTGGCGCGCGTTTGCCGGTTGTCATTCAGGATGACTTCGATTTCATCGGCGCCGTCGATCACATGGTTGTTGGTCAGGATGTAGCCGCCCGGGCTGACGATGACGCCGCTGCCCAGGCCGACCTGCGGTTCGTTGTCCTGGTCGCCGAAAAAGAAGCGGAACCAGGGGTCGTTGCTGTTGGGGTGGTTCTTGGGCGCCTTGCTGGTACTGATGCTGACCACAGCGGCTGACGCCTTCTGCGCCGCGGCGCGGAAACTGCCGGCCGGCACACTGTCGGGCGCACTGGCAGGCGCTTCCAGCAGCGCTACGCTACCCAGGTACGAGGCCTGGCCCAGCCAGTCCGGCTTGAGCGTCAGGACCACGAAGTAGGCAGCCAGCAGGACAGTGACCACCTGGGAAAACAGCAACCAGTATCGTTTCATGGAGAAATTGTAGAGTGGTGCTTGTGAAGCCGCAGATCGTCGTTCATATTCAGCCGCAGGCCGCGCCCAAGCCGGCGCCGGGCGCGCCCTGCAATGGCTGCGGTATCTGCTGTCTGAGTGAGCCCTGCCCGCTCGGTATCCTCCTGTCGCGCCGGCGGCACGGTGCCTGCGTTGCCCTGCGTTGGGATGACGCGACGTGCCAGTACCGTTGCGGCAGCCTGTCCGATACCGCGGGGGTGCTGCAGCAGGCGCTGCCGCGCGCCCTGCATTGGCTGGCGCCCGTCGGGCGCGTGCTGCTGGCGAGGCTGGGGCGGCGCTGGATCGCGGCCGGGATCGGCTGCGACAGCACCTTGGAAGTGCAGGGGCCGCCGGCCGGATCTGACCGACAATCGCCACCATGACCGATCGTACCCAGCTCCTCCTGGCTTTCGATACGCTGCTGCAGCCAGAACGTTTCCGCGACTACGGCCCCAACGGGTTGCAGGTCGAGGGGCGCGCCGAGATCCGCAAGGTCGTTTCCGGCGTCACCGCCAGCCGGGCGCTGATCGAGGCGGCAATTTCCGCGCAGGCCGACGCCATCTTCGTGCACCACGGCCTGTTCTGGCGGGGCCAGGATGGTCGCGTCACCGGCTGGATGAAGCAGCGCCTGGCGCTCTTGCTGGCGCATGACATCAACCTGTATGCCTACCACCTTCCGCTCGACGCGCATCCGGAACTGGGCAACAACGCCCAACTGGGACTGCGGCTGGGCCTGCGCGCCGAGCAGCGTTTTGGCGACCAGGAGCTGGGCTTCCTCGGTACGTCCATGCAGGGCGACGGCTTTGCCTCGGCGGCGGCGCTGGCCACCCATGTGGAACAGGCATTGGATCGGCCGGTGACGCTTGTCAACGGGGTGCAGTCAGCTATTAAAAAAATAGCATGGTGTACGGGTGGGGCGCAAAGCTACTTCGAGGTGGCCATTGCGGCCGGTGCGGATGCCTTCCTCACCGGGGAGATTTCCGAGCCGCAGGCGCATTACGCGCGCGAGTCCGGCGTAGCCTACCTGGCCTGCGGCCACCATGCGACCGAGCGCTATGGCGCGCCGGCGGTGGCGGCGCATGTGGCGGGCCAGTTCGGGCTCGCGCACGAGTTCATCGAGATCGACAATCCCGCCTGATCTCATGGACAAGCCGCTGGCCATCACCATGGGCGATGCCGCCGGCATCGGTCCCGAGATCATTGCCAAGGCTTTTCGCGATGCGCCGGAGGTGACGCGCGGCTGTTTCGTGGTGGGCGACGTTGCAACGCTGCGACGGGCGACGCGGCTGATCTGCCGCCGTGGCGAAGTGGCGCTGCCGTTGGCGGTGTTGCAGACGGCGGACGAGGCAGTGACGGTCGCACCGCATTGTCTGCCGGTACTGCAGGTCGAGGCGTTCCCGGCGCCGGTGCCGTTCGGCCGCATCAGCGCCGAGGCCGGGCGACTGGCCGGCCGTTGTGTGGTCTGGGCGGCGCAGGCGGCGCTGCGCGGCGAGATTGCCGGCCTGGTGACGGCACCGCTGCACAAGGAAGCCCTGTCGGCGGCCGGGGCGCCCTTCGATGCCTTCCCCGGCCACACCGAACTCCTGCAGGCCGAGGCGGCGGCCCATTCCGGCAAGACCGTGGCTGAGCTGCCGGTGCGCATGATGCTGGCCAACGACGAGTTGCGCACCGTGCTGGTCAGCATCCATGTGTCGCTGCGGCAGGCGATCGAGGCCGTGACCTTCGACAACGTGCTGCAGACACTGCGCATCACGCACCGGGCGCTGCGCCCATTGCTGGGGCGTATGCCGCGCATCGCGGTGGCCGGGCTGAACCCGCATGCCGGCGAGGGGGGGCTGTTCGGGCGCGAGGAAATCGAGGTGATTGCACCCGCCATCGCACAGGCGCGCGCCGAGGGGGTGGATGTGCATGGGCCGCTGGCGCCCGACACGGTCTTCATGCGGGCGCGGGCCCAGGGTGGCCGGCCGGGCGA
>CALRMF020000333.1:0-3064 GCA_943369035.1 Curvibacter sp. AEP1-3 | reverse complement strand
TAGGCGACCACCGCCACGCCGGCGGCCACGCCGACGATGATGAGCAGGGTCTGCATGCGGCCTTCGCGCAGGAAACGCAGCGCCACGCGAAGTTCAAAGCCGAGCCAGGCCATGCTGCGAACCGGGACTACCGTCCCATGGCGTTGCTCAGGGCCGAACCAGCGCTGCCACCAGCATCATTGCGCCGGAGCGTCGATGCACCGGTCTGGCCCGGCTGCCAGGCCACGGGCACGGCGCTGATGCGCTGGCCAGCCTTGAAAACCGCGCTGTCCATCAACACCGCGTCACCGGCCTGCAAGCCTTCCCGCACCTCCACCGCAGCCAGCGTGCGCAGGCCCAGGCGCAGCGTGCGCGCCTGCAGCGTGCCGTCGGACGCCACCACCAGCACACTGGCGCTGTCGCCCGTCGACTGGCGAAGGGTGCCCAGCGGCAGGGTCAGTGCCGCAGCGCGGCGGCCGGTTTCGACCTCGACCGACAGCGTCATGTCTTCACGCAGGAAAGCCGGCGCCTCCTGCAGCAGGGCGAACTTGACCTCGATGGCGCCGCGCTGCGCGTCGACCAGCGGCGCAATGCTGAGCACCCGGGCCGCAAAGCGCTGCTGCGCAAAAGCATCTGCCACCACGCTGGCGTTCTGGCCCACCTGCAGCTGGTCGAGGAAGCGCTCGTCCACCTGGGCCACCAGCTGGGTCGGCCCGGCCAGCGCCAGCGTCAGCAGGGCCTTGCCCGGCTGCACGATCTGGCCCGGCTCCACCATGCGGGCCAGCACGCGCGCCTCGGCCGGCGCCTCGATGCGCGCCTGCTCCAGCCGCGCGCGGGCCGCCGTCACCGCGGCGCGTGCCGCGCCCTGCTGCGCCACGGCCACGTCGAGCGCGCGGCGCGCCTCGTCCAGTTGCGCCGCGCTGTAGAAGTTCTGTTTCACCAGCTGCTCAGCCCGTTGCAGAGTGGCACGCGCCGCCTGCAGCGTGGCATCGGCCTGGCGCTCGCTCGCCACGGCCTGTGCCAAGGCGGCCTGCAGCTCGTCGGTTTCCAGCCGCACCAGCACCTCGCCGCGCTGCACCTGCGCGCCCTCGCGCACCGTCACCTGCGCCACCCGGCCCGTGACCGTACTGCCGACGTCGACGCGCGACAACGTGGCCACACGGGCGGAGAACTGCAGTGTGCGCACCAACTCCGCCGGCTGCACGACAAGCACCTGGGCCTTGGGCGCGCGCAGCGCCAGCGCGCTCACCCCGACCACGGCGAGTACCAGCACCACCGCCAACACGATCCAGCGGGTCTTGCCAGTAGGAAGTCTGATCATCTCCGTCGCTCCATCACCGGTTCGATGACGCACAAAACGAGTCAACCGGGAAACGCCGTGGAACCGGCTTCGCCGGTCCACTGGCGGTGCCCCCTGCAAGGGGGGTGGCGAAGCGACACGAAGTGCGCGAAGCTTGGGGGTGTCCCATATCTCAAGCCTCGAACAGGCCGCCTTCGGTTTTGGGCGGTGAAACCCCCAGATGGCGGTAGGCCGCCAGCGTGGCAATGCGCCCGCGCGGCGTGCGCTGCAGAAAGCCCTGCTGGATCAGGTAGGGCTCGATCACGTCCTCGATGGTGTCGCGCTCTTCGCCGATGCTGGCGGCGATGTTGTCCAGCCCGACCGGGCCGCCGTCGAAGCGGTGGATGACGGCTTCCAGCAACTTGCGGTCCATGAGATCAAAGCCCTGCGGGTCGACATCGAGCATGGCCAGCGCCCTCTGCGCAATGTCTTTCGTGATGCGGCCGCTGCCCTTGACCTCGGCATAGTCGCGCACGCGGCGCAGCAGGCGGTTGGCGATGCGCGGCGTGCCGCGCGAGCGGCGCGCAATCTCATGCCCGCCTTCATCGTCCATCGGCGCGCCCAGCAGACCGGCGCTGCGCGTGACGATGCGTCCCAGCTCTTCGGCCGTGTAGAACTCCAGCCGCGCCACGATGCCAAAGCGGTCGCGCAGCGGGTTGGTCAGCATGCCGGCGCGCGTGGTGGCACCCACCAGGGTGAAGGGCTGCAGGTCGAGCTTGATGGAGCGCGCCGCCGGACCCTCGCCGATCATGATGTCGATCTGGTAGTCCTCCAGTGCCGGGTAGAGGATTTCCTCCACCACCGGCGACAGGCGGTGGATCTCGTCGATGAAGAGCACGTCGTTCTTCTCGAGGTTGGTCAGCAGCGCCGCCAGGTCTTTCGGCTTTTCCAGCACCGGGCCGCTGGTCTGGCGCAGATTCACACCGAGTTCGGCGGCGATGATGTGGGACAGCGTGGTCTTGCCCAGGCCCGGCGGGCCGAACAGCAGCACGTGGTCCAGCGCCTCTTCGCGCTTCTTCGCTGCGCCGATGAAAATCTCCAGCTGCTCGCGCACCTTGGCCTGGCCCACATACTCGTCGAGCAGCTTGGGCCGCAGGGCACGCTCAATGGCTTCCTCGCCGGCCGAGGCCGGCGCCGCCGACACCACACGCGGGGCGGAAGAAGGGGAAAAATCGTCGGTCTGGATGCTCACGGAAGGACTATACCTTCTGGGACTGCAGCAGGAACGCCAGGAAGCTCTGCGCCGCCGGCGACAGGGTATGGCCGGTACGGGTGTAGACATAGAACTTGCGCCGCACCACCGGGTTGGTCAGCGGCCGCATCACCAGGCCGTAGAGCCGCACCTGGGCGGCCGCATACGGCATGCAGATGGTGATGCCGAGACCCTCGTTGACCATGGACAGCGCGGTGGACATGAAGGCCACCTCGTTGGTCGGCGCCAAGCCCTGCGCGCGCGAGCTGCCATACAGGTCGCCCATCAGCCGCTCGGTGAACTGGCCCTGCAGCGCGATCACCGGGTAGCGCTCGAGGTCGCTCCAGCTGAGCTTCTTGCGCTTCTCCAGCGCGTGGCCGGGCGGAAACACCGCCATGAACGGCATCTCGAACAGCTGCGTGGCCGTGATGTCGGAATTGGCGTCACGCTCGGGGCCGACACCGATATCCACCTCGCCCGAGAACACGCGCGGCATCACGCCCTCGACCACGCAGTCGGTGAGCTTCACGTGCACCTGGGGGTGCTGGCGGCCG
>CALRMF020000332.1:0-3066 GCA_943369035.1 Curvibacter sp. AEP1-3 | reverse complement strand
GGCAATCTCGGCACTGGCGGTGGCCACCGATTCCGAGCCCTGGCGCACGCGCGCAACGATCTGTCGCAGGCTGGCCTGCATGGCGGCGAGCGATTTCAACAACTCAGCGGCCTCGTCTCGCCCTTCGCTGCGGATGTCCTGCGTCAGGTCACCTTCGGCCACGAGCTTGAGGTTGTCGGCCGCCTGCTGGATCGGGCGCACGATGGAGCGCGCAATCACGACCGCAAAGAAGACGCCAAGAACCAGCGCCACGAGGCCCGCACCCGCCATGATCTGCTCACCCAGCTTGGCTGCCTTCTCCGCTTCAAGCAGTGATTGGTCGTAGAGATCCTTCTGCCGCTGCTCGAACCGGCCCAGCGCATCGAGGTATGTGATCGACAGTGGCTTGAGTTCCTTCTCCACGACTTCCGATACGTTCTGACCCGCCAGGTGACGCTTGATCGCTTCGCCACGGGGCGTCCGGTACGCCTCACGCGCCTTGTTGATCTCCGCGATCAGCGCCTTGCCCTCGGGCGAGGTCACCAGCTCTTCCATCTTCTTGGCCGCGGCGCTCGACACCTTGGTGGTCTCTTCCATCTCCGCCTGCCAGATCTTGACGCGGGCGGGGTCGTCCTCCAGCAAGACAGCACGCGTGCGGATCCAGTTCAGCTCGATGGCATTTCGCCACCGGGCTGCTGTCTGCAGCTTGTCGTTGTCGGTGGTGGCAAGCATGCGGGCCTGGCTGGCCAGCGCCTCGATGCGCCAGATGCCGATCGCCACACTGGTGACCAGCAACAGCAGGATGACGCCAAAGGCCAGGCCCAGACGGCTGCCGATTTTCAGTTTGCTGAGAGCTTCCATGACAAATTTCCTTGATTCTGGTCTTCAGTGCGGTGCTCAAGCCGCTGCGTTCACCAACCCCATGTCGGCGCTGCTCATGAGCTTCTCGATGTCCAGCAGGATCAGCATGCGGTCCTCCAGCGAGCCGATGGCCAGCAGATGGTCGCCCGCAATGGCCGAGTTCAGCTCGGGCACCGGGCGCAGTTGCTCGGGCGCCAGCGTGATCACGTCCGACACGCCGTCGACCACCATGCCGATGACCTGCTTGCCGATGTTCAGCACGATCACCACCGTGAAGCCGTCGTACTTGACTTCTTCCAGGTTGAACTTGATGCGCATGTCGATGATGGGCACGATCACCCCGCGCAGGTTCACCACACCCTTGATGTACTCCGGCGCATTCGCCATGCGGGTGGGCTCCTCATAGGAGCGGATCTCCTGCACGCGCAGGATGTCGATGCCGTACTCTTCCCGTCCCAGCTTGAAGGCCAGGAACTCGCGGATGTTCGTCGGCACTTGGGCCACGACCGGGTTGGCTTGGTTCATGATGTAACGACGTCCTTGTTTTGAATTCAGTTCAGGCGGAGTTGAGCGGGCTGCGCATGGCCGGCCGGGGCATGGCTGGCCTGGTTGACCTTGAAGACCGCCACGTTGTGCACCAGGTCATTGGCCTGGCCGCGCAGGCTGGCCGCAGCGGCCGCCATCTCTTCCACCAGCGCGGCGTTCTGCTGCGTTGCCTGGTCGATCTGCGTCACCGCCTGGCCCACCTGGGCCACGCCCGAGTTCTGCTCGGCACTGGCAGCGCTGATCTCGCCCATGATGTCGGTCACACGACGGATTGAGCTCACCACTTCATCCATGGTGGCGCCAGCCTGGTCGACCAGGGCGCTGCCCTGTTCCACGCGCTCCACGCTGTCGGTGATCAGGGTCTTGATCTCCTTTGCCGCATCGGCTGAACGACCAGCCAGCGAACGCACTTCCGACGCCACCACGGCAAAGCCACGGCCCTGCTCACCGGCACGCGCCGCTTCCACCGCCGCATTCAGGGCCAGGATGTTGGTCTGGAAGGCGATGCCATCGATCACGCTGATGATGTCGTTGATCTTGCGGCTCGACTCGTTGATGCCCTTCATGGTGTCCACCACCTGGGCCACCACCTCGCCGCCTTTGACGGCCACCGTGCTGGCACTCTGCGCCAGCTGGTTGGCCTCGCGCGCGTTATCGGCGTTCTGCTTCACGGTGGAGCTGAGCTCTTCCATGCTGGAGGCGGTCTGCTGCAGTGCACTGGCCTGGTTTTCGGTACGGGCGCTCAGGTCCTGGTTGCCCTGGGCAATCTCGCTGGAGGCCACTTCCATGCTGCCAGCCGAGGAGCGCACCGCCGCCACGGCTTGCGCCATGCGCAGCAGCGTGGACTTCAGCGCCTCGCCGGCAGGCGTGAGAACTGCCACATCCTGCACATCCAGCGCAATGCCGTCGGGCTGGTTCACAGCCGTCACCAGACGGCCGAGCTCGCGGCCCTCTTTGGCAATGCGTCCCATCAGCACGGCCAGCACCACTTCCAGCGCAGTCTGGATGACCACATAGACGGCGTGCAGCACGATGATGGCAAAGTCCGGCTGCCCCAGGCAGTAGAAGCCATAGCCAGCGGCCTGCAGCCGGTCGAACACCACGTGGTGCACCGCAAACAGGGCGGCGCCAAACACAATCGGGCGCCAATCGAGGTAAACCAGCAGCAAGGCCAGCGTCACGAAAACACCAAAGTGGAACTCCAGCATGCCCCGCGCCAGCTGGATGTGCAGCGCAATCAGGCCGGTCAGGGCAAAGGTGAGGATCAGGCGCGAGGCCAGGGAACCACGCATGGCCGCGTAGGCGAACAGCGCCAGTCCGCCGAGCACGGCCACCACGACCCAGGCCAGCATCGAATCCACAAACTGGAAGCCCAGAACGATGGCTGCCAAGGCGCTGATGCCCACTGCCGCCAGCATGATCTTGTCGCCCAGCAGGGCCTGCTGATTCACCGGCCGACTGGTCGCCTTGAAAGAAGATGAGTTCATGATGAGTTACCCTGTGATTTGAGTTCTGGAAATGATTACTGCAGGCTCGATGCCACCAGCCCCATGTCGGCGCTGCTCATGAGCTTCTCGATGTCCAGCAGGATCAGCATGCGGTCCTCCAGCGAGCCGATGGCCAGCAGATGGTCGCCCGCAATGGCCGAGTTCAGCTCGGGCACCGGGCGCAGTTGCTCGG
>CALRMF020000331.1:0-3091 GCA_943369035.1 Curvibacter sp. AEP1-3 | reverse complement strand
GAGGAGCTCAACCGCGTCTACCAGGCCGACCTGGCCATCAACGCCACCATGAACGCCGCCGCGCGTTCGCTGGAGGTGCTCACCGCACCGCCCACCGTGGCGTGGGAGGCGTGGACGCAGGCCTGCCATGCCGATTACCTGGCCAACCTGCAGCCGCAGGCGCTGCCGGGTGACATCGACATGCCGGCCATCATCGGCCTGCTGCAGCAGCACCTGCCAGCCGATACGGTGGTGACCAACGGTGCGGGCAACTTTGCCAGCTGGGTGCACCGCTACTGGCGTTTCCAGGGGATTGCCAAGGGTGCCAAGACGCAGCTGGCGCCGACCAATGGCGCCATGGGCTATGGCGTGCCGGCGGGCATCGCGGCGTCCATCCTCACTGGCCGCACGGCGTTCACCATTGCCGGTGATGGCGACTTCCTGATGAACGGCCAGGAGCTGGCCACGGCGGTACAGCATGGCGGCAAGAGCATCATCGTGCTGCTCAACAACGGCATGTACGGCACCATCCGCATGCACCAGGAGCGCGAGTACCCGCAGCACGTCAGCGGTTCGCAGCTCAGCAACCCGGATTTTGCGGCGCTGGCGCAGGCCTATGGTTATGCCGGTGTGCGCATCACGCGCACCGCCGAATTCGAGGCGGAGCTGAAGGCGGCCGTGGCGCGCTCGCAGGGCACGCTGATCGAGGTGATGCTCGACCCGGAGGTCATCACCACCCGCGGCACATTGAACGCGATCACGCAAGCAGCGCTGGCACGGCAGCGCTGAGCAGAATAGGGCAGGGCGCCCTTTGCAGCGCGCAGAAAAAAGGCCGGCGTGAAGCCGGCCTTTGGCGTAACGGGCGAGCCCGATTACTTGAGGTGCTTGCCGATCAGACCAGCCATCTCGAACATGGACACCTGGGCCTTGTTGAAGACTTCCTTCAGCTTGGCGTCGGCGTTGATCATGCGCTTGTTGACGGCGTCTTGCAGCTTGTTCTTCTTGATGTAGGCCCACAGCTTGCTGACCACTTCGGTGCGCGGCAGCGGGTTGTTGCCCACAATGGAGGCGAGTGCGGCGCTGGGGGTCAGGGCCTTCATGAAGGCGGCGTTCGGGGTGCGCTTCTTGGCGGGAGCCTTCTTCACAGCGGCTTTCTTGGCGGGGGCCTTCTTCGCAACGACCTTCTTGGCCGGAGCCTTCTTGGCGACAGCCTTCTTCGCCGGAGCGGCCTTCTTGGCGGGGGCCTTCTTGGCGACGACCTTCTTCGCCGGAGCCTTCTTGGCTGCAGCCTTCTTTGCCGGAGCGGCTTTCTTGGCCGGAGCCTTCTTCTTTGCAGTTGCCATGATTGAATTTCCTTCTAGAAGTTGATTAATCACCAGCGCAGAAGGGCTTCCTAGCTGGCATTGCGGATGCTACTGGAGAAAAAACGCATTTCCAAGCGAAAAATCGCTTTTTTCCCTCTGAGATGTTGTTTTTTTCATCGTAAGTCACAAGGCAGTTTCATTGGGAAAATAGCCCTTCTGCCCTCTGAGTGCCACTCGGCGGGGCGACTTCATCCACTTTCCCCGAGAGGAATTCACCTCAAATGAGCACTCCCTTTGCGACCTGCGACCTGTGCGACAGCCACAAGAACGACACTTCAGGCGACTTCCGTGTCCTGCCGCCGGTGTTCCGCGACTTCGGTGCCGTGCGCGTGTTCAGCGGCCCGGTGGCCACGGTCAAATGCTTCGAGGACAACTCGCTGGTCAAAGCCATGGTGGACTCGGCCGGCGGGGGGCGCGTGCTGGTGGTGGACGGCGGCGGCTCGCTGCGCCGCGCACTCCTGGGTGGCAACCTGGGTGCCGCTGCTGCGCGCAACGGCTGGGCGGGCGTGGTGATCGACGGCTGCGTGCGTGACGTGGCCGAACTGGCCACGCATCAGGTTGGCATCCGGGCGCTGGCGTCCATGCCGCTACCGACCGAGAAGCGCAACGAAGGCCAGCGCGATGTGGCGGTGCAGATCCAGGGCGTCCGGGTGCGTCCGGGTGACTGGCTGTACGCCGATGCCGACGGCACCGTGGTGAGCAGCCAGCGGCTGGTCTGAGCGGCGGGCACACCATTTGCATGGCATACCTTCCTTGAATCTGGAACTGCCATGGTGACCACCGATTCCTTGCGCCACGTCTTCGTCTACGGCACGCTGCGCCGCGGCGAGGCCAATGACATCAACCGCCTGCAGCCGACGCCTCGCTTCGTCGGCGCAGCGCGCATTCAGGGTGAGATGTTCCACCTTGGGCGCTACCCGGGCGTGATGCTCGGCGGTCCCGGCGGGGTGGTGGGGGAGGTCTATGCCATCACGCCGGCGCTGGAGCAGCAGCTCGACGTCATCGAAGAGGTGTATCCACAGCAGACCGACGAGTACGTCAAGCGCGAGGTGCCGGTGCCGGTCGATGGCAAGGTGTTGATGTGCCTGGTGTACGAAATCAATCCGCATTACACGAAGGGACGACCGCGCATCGCCACGGGGGACTGGGTGCGCAGACACTGAGTGCAGCGTCGTGCAGAAGCGCAGTACAGCGCATTCGCCGCTGCCGGCACTGATGCGATTTCAAAATGAGTTTTTTGATTTCACATTGGGAAATCAGTCATTGGTGCAGCGCCACATATTTTCTCAATATGAGATATTGAATTCCATATTGCGAATCAATGTACCTAATGCATTGATTTAATTGAATTTATTTTTTGTCTTGTATAAGACATAAGAGCTGTACAAAGTCTTATACAAGACTTAAATTTGAGGCATCGGTTTTCAGAAATGTGCGAACTCACCGAGCCGCACCACCGACTGGTTTCATGTAACTCAAGGAGAAAACTCATGCCGCAAAACCTGACTGAACAACTCAGCCGCGAACAGCAGATCGCCGCCCTGGAAAAGGACTGGGCCACCAATCCCCGTTGGAAGGGTGTGGAGCGCGGCTACACCGCCGCCGACGTCGTGCGTCTGCGCGGCTCCTTCCCGATCGAGCACACCATCGCCCGCCGCACCGCCGAGAAGCTGTGGGATCTGCTGCACACCGAGCCCTACATCAACTGCCTGGGCGCGCTCACCGGTGGCCAGGCCATGCAGCAGGTC
>CALRMF020000330.1:0-3099 GCA_943369035.1 Curvibacter sp. AEP1-3 | reverse complement strand
CTGTGCCATGAAGGCGAGCTCGACGACCTGCTGGGTGAGCTGGCGCTGCACCGGCTCGACGTGGTGCTGTCCGACCGGCCGGCCCCCGTCAACCCGAGCATCAAGCTCTACAGCCATGCCATGGGCACCTCGTCGATCGCCTGGTATGGCACGGCGGCCATGGCCGAGTTCTGCAGCAGACGCTTCCCCGCCAGCCTGGCCGATGTGCCGGTGCTGCTGCCCACGGGCCACACCGCCTTGCGGGCGCGGCTGGATGCCTGGTTCGAGCAGCAGGGGGTGCGGCCTCGGGTGGTCGGTGAGTTCGAGGACAGTGCCTTGCTGAAGACCTTCGGCGCCAGCGGCATGGGCGTGTTCCCGGCCTCGGAGCTGGCCCATGAGGATCTGCAGGCCCACTACCCGGTGCGCCGCATCGGCCCCTGCGAGGGGGTGACCGAGCATTTCTATGCCATCGGCACCGAGCGCAAGGTGCAGCACCCCATCGTGCAGCGGCTGCTACAGGCCGCGGCCTGAGGGGCGAGGCTGGGCGGGGCCTCAGGCCCTGGGTTGCGGCGCGGCCTTGCGCAGGCTCAGCACCATGGTCAGGGCCAGGATGGCGGCCACCACGCCCAGCGAGACCAGCACCGGCACCTTGTAGACATCGATCAGGCACATCTTGGCGCCGATGAACATCAGGATCACCGCCAGGCCGTAGTTGAGCAGGTGGAACTTGTGGGCCACGGCCGCCAGCAGGAAATACATGGCGCGCAGCCCCAGGATGGCAAACACATTGCTGGTCAGGACAATGAATGGGTCACTGGTGATGGCAAAAATCGCGGGGATGGAGTCGACCGCGAAGATCACGTCGGTCAGGGCGATCAGACAGATCACCATGAACAAGGGCGTGGCGATCTTCTTGCCGTTCTCAACGGTCCAGAAGTTTTCTCCGTCGTAGTGTTGGCTGACGGGCAGCAGGCGGCGCAGCAGCTTGAGCGCCGGGTTGTCGTCGAGCGAGGGCTCCTTGCCAGCCGCCCACCACATCTTGATGCCCGTGAGCAGCAGGAAGGCACCGAAGACATACAGAACCCAGTGGAACTCCGAGAGCAGCCAGCCACCCACCAGAATCATGATCGTCCGCAGCACGATGGCGCCGACGATGCCGATCATCAACACCCGTTTCTGGAACTGCGGCGGCACCGCGAAGTAGGTGAAGATCAGCAGGAAGACGAAGATGTTGTCCACGGCCAGTGATTTCTCGATCAGGTAGCCGGTCAGGAACTCCAGCGAACGCGTGTGAGCCAGCTCGGTGGAGCCCGTCGTGTCCTTCACCGCCCACCAGAGCAGGCCATTGAAGAGAAAGCTCAGGGCCACCCACACCACCGACCAGTTGAGGGCCTCCTTGATCCCCATCTCATGCGCGCCTTGCTTGCGCAGCACGACGAAGTCGATGAACAGCGAGACCAGCACGATGGCTCCGAAGGTGAGCCATAACCAGAGAGGCGCGACGGTTTGCATGGAGGGCCTTGGGTGAGGGTTGACGGGGGATGCGAACTTGGTGTCTGGGAATGTAGTTAATAAATCGGGATATTTCTGTCTTTTTACTTCGTAAAAAACAGAATGAAACTGCGCCACGGCCTGCTGTCACGTGGTCCGGGGATCGGGGCCACGTCGCGCTGTTTCAAGCTTTTTCACGCTTTGCGCCATGACAGGCAGAACCGATCGGATCCCCCCGTGGTGGCGGCTGCGTGTGGTGCGCCCGCTGCGCGGCGGGCCCGGAGGCCGCCCCGAAACGACAGAACCCGGGCATCGCCCGGGTTCTGTCTTCGCGCCGGATCGCCAGGCCGGATGCCCGGACCCGTGAGGGCCGGGCCTGGTGGCCTCGATCCGCTCAGTCGGCCTGCTGGATTCCGACCAGCACCCAGCCCGCGGCACCAGTGAGAGGCTTGCTGAGGTTCCAGATCTCGTCGAACACCTCGTCATCGATGCCCGCGCCGTAGCGGATGAAGCCGGTGAAGCGCACGCTCACGAGGTAGCGCTGGGCCTCCTGTGCCACGTCAAGCACCTGGGCCTGGAGTTGCAGCACCTCGCCGCGCTGCGGGGCCGGGCCGCGCTCGACGAGCTCCTGCTGCAGTTGGACCAGCAGCTCCGGCGTGGTGAACTCGCGCAGGGCTTCAACCTGGCCGCTGTCATAGGCCGCCTGAAGTCGCACGAAGTTGGCCTTCGCATGGTGTTCGAAGCCCGCCCGGTCGAAGTCGGCCGGCCATGCGGTGCTTGGGGTGGCCGACTGCAGGGCCGAGCCGATCAGCGAGCCCGAGCCGGTGCTCAGGGGATTCGAGGATGTCGCGACCTTGTAGGCGTTTTCCGGCTGCGTGGCCTGGGGGGCGGTGGCGTAGGGCGCGCCCGCGCCGATGGCGGCTGGCGTGAGCCCGGGCGCCGAGTTGGCGCTGCCGGCAGCCTGGCCGCGCCGGCGCAGGAAGAAGCCGATCACGGCCATGACGGCGACGGCCAGCAGGCCCATCATCATCATCGAGGCCAGTTGCTCGCCAAAGCCGAAGTGCGAGGCCAGGGCGGCCAGGCCCAGGCCGGCAGCGAGACCGGCCAGCGGCCCGGCCCAGGAGGGCTTGCGGGCTGCGGCCGTGCCGGCGGCAGCGGCAGCGGCCGGCGTTGCAGGCGCCGCGCTGGGGCTGGCCTGGGTGGCCGGGTTGGACGGGGCCTTGTTCTGCACAGCCTCGCGTTGGGTGCCGACGGACTTGCCGCCGCCCATGCGTTTGGCGGCCTCGGCGTCCATGGAGGCGGTCGCCAGGCCCAGCGACAGCACCACGGCCAGTGCGGTTAAGAGTTTCTTCATGGTCAGCTCCTGGATGAAAAATGATCCTGGGCGCAGCGTACGCAGAAAGACGCTCAAAAAAAAGCTGGGTTTAGTGGAGCTTCATTCCCAAAAAACCTGAATCAGATCCGGCGACGGCCATGGGTTGTGCGGTGTCAGAGCGCCAGTTCGTACTCCACCGTGATCGGCGCGTGGTCGCTGAACTTCTCGCCTTTGTAGATCGCCTCGGTGCGGGCGGTTTCGGCGATGGCGGGGGTGGCCAGGTGGTAGTCCAGCCGCCAGCCCACGTTCTTGGC
>CALRMF020000329.1:0-3101 GCA_943369035.1 Curvibacter sp. AEP1-3 | reverse complement strand
TGACGCCAGCGCGGGTAGATCTCGTAGACATTCTCCAGCCCCCAGTCAAGCAGCGTGTGGCCGGGGGCGCGGGCGTCGATGCCGGTCTCTTCATGCACTTCGCGCACCGCCGTCTCGGCATAACTCTCGTCCAGGTGGTCCTTGGCGCCGGTGACCGATTGCCAGAAATCCTGTGCATCGGCGCGCTGGATCAGCAGCACCTCGCGTTGCGGGGTGTGGATCACCACCAGCACGGATTGCGGAATCTTGTAGGACGTGGACATGAAAAAAGGGCACCGCGTGGTGCCCTTTGATTCTGCCGCAAACCCTGTCGCTCAGGCCGCCTTGACGGCGTCCGGATTGCGCAGGCGGATGTGCAGCTCGCGCAGCTGCTTCTCGTCCACCGGACTCGGCGCCTGCGTCAGCAGACACTGGGCGCGCTGGGTCTTGGGGAAGGCGATCACGTCGCGGATCGACTCGGCGCCGGTCATCAGTGTGACGATGCGGTCCAGGCCGAAAGCCAGGCCGCCGTGCGGCGGTGCGCCGTACTGCAGCGCGTCGAGCAGGAAACCGAACTTGAGCTGGGCCTCCTCGGGGGTGATCTTCAGGGCGTCAAACACCTTCTGCTGCACGTCGGCGCGGTGGATACGCACCGAGCCGCCACCGATCTCCCAGCCATTGAGCACCATGTCGTAGCCCTTGGCGATGCACTTCTCGGGCGCGGTGACCATCCAGTCCTCGTGGCCGTCCTTCGGCGCCGTGAAGGGGTGGTGCACAGCGGTGTAGCGCTGGGCCTCGTCGTCGAACTCGAACATCGGGAAATCGACCACCCACATCGGACGCCAGGCGTCTTCGAACAGGCCACGCTTCTTGCCGAACTCGCTGTGCCCGACCTTCAGGCGCAGCGCACCAATGGCATCGTTGACGATCTTGGCCTTGTCGGCACCGAAGAAGATCAGGTCGCCGTCTTGGGCACCGGTACGCTTGAGCACTTCGGCGATCGCGGCGTCATGCAAGTTCTTCACGATCGGTGACTGCAGGCCGTCACGGCCCTTGGCCACTTCGTTGACCTTGATCCAGGCCAGGCCCTTGGCGCCGTAGATCTTGACGAACTCGGTGTAGCCGTCAATCTCGCCGCGGCTCATCTCGCCGCCGCCAGGCACGCGCAATGCCACCACACGGCCGCCCTTGGTGGTGGCGGGGGTGGAGAAGACCTTGAAGTCGACATCAGTCATCACGTCGGTCAACTCGGTGAACTCGAGCTTGACGCGGAGATCCGGCTTGTCGGAGCCGAAGCGGTGCATGGCTTCGGCATAGGGCATGACCGGGAACTCGCCCAGGTCCACGCCGAGCACGTTCTGGAACACGCTCTTGATCATGCCCTGGAACATGTCGCGGATGTCCTGCTCGGTGAGGAAGGAGGTCTCGATATCGATCTGGGTGAACTCGGGCTGGCGGTCGGCGCGCAGGTCCTCGTCACGGAAGCACTTGGTGATCTGGTAGTAGCGGTCGAAGCCGGCCACCATCAGCAGCTGCTTGAACAGCTGGGGCGACTGCGGCAGCGCGAAGAACTGGCCGTCATGCACACGGCTGGGCACCAGGTAGTCACGCGCGCCTTCGGGCGTGCTCTTGGTCAGCATAGGCGTTTCGATGTCGATGAAGCCGTTGGCATCCAGGAACTTGCGCACCTCCATCGCCACCTTGTAGCGCAGCATCAGGTTGTTCTGCATGTAGGGGCGGCGCAGGTCCAGCACGCGGTGCGTCAGGCGCGTGGTTTCCGACAGATTCTCGTCGTCGAGCTGGAAGGGGGGCGTGACCGAGGGGTTCAGCACGGTCAGCTCGTGGCACAGCACCTCGACCCTGCCGCTCTTGAGGCTGTCGTTTGTGGTGCCTTCCGGACGGGCGCGCACCAGGCCCTTGACCTGCACGCAGAACTCGTTGCGCAGGCCTTCGGCGGTCTTGAACATCTCGGGGCGGTCCGGGTCGCACACCACCTGCACATAACCTTCGCGGTCGCGCAGGTCGACGAAGATCACGCCGCCGTGGTCGCGACGGCGGTTGACCCAGCCGCACAGGGTCACGGTTTGCCCGAGCAGGGCCTCGGTCACGAGACCGCAGTAATGGGAGCGCATGGCCATAACAAGTTCACTTTCAGCTGTGGGACGGCAGGCCGCCAGCGGCCTGCTTCAGGTGCGGGTTCTTCGGCCCGCCGGGCACGATCACGCCCATGGAGATGACATAGGTGAGCGCCTCGTCGACGCTCATCTCGAGTTCGATGCAGTCGCACTTCCTGAGCATGACGAAGTAGCCGCCGGTCGGGTTGGGCGTGGTGGGCACGTACACACTCAGGTAGTCACCGGCGAGGTGGTTCACCAGATCACCGCCGGGCGTGCCAGTCAGGAAGGCAATGGTCCAGACGCCCTCGCGCGGCCACTGCACCAGCAGCGCCTTGCGGAAGGCGTTGCCCTTCTCGGAAAACAGGGTGTCGGACACCTGCTTGACGCCCGAGTAGATCGAGCGCACCACCGGAATGCGATGCAGCAGCGCATGCCACCAGTTCACCAGCTTGTTGCCGATGAAGTTGGAGGCCATGGCGCCGATGGCCAGCACCACGGCCAGCGCGAACAGCACGCCCAGGCCGGGGATGTGCAGACCCAGCAGCCGGTCCGGCTGCCAGGCCTCGGGCAGGATGCGCAGGGTCTGGTCCAGCGTGGAGATCACCCACTGCAGCACCCAGACGGTGATACCCAGCGGCGCCAGCACCAGCAGGCCCGAAAACAGCCATTTGCGCAACTTGGCCATCGAATTCAGCTCAGCTGGCCGCACTGGCGGCCGTATTGGCGGCGGGGCAGGCGGCACAGGCGGCGCCTTCCGACGCAGCCGGCGCTGCGCAGGAACCACCCTTGAAATCGGTTTCGTACCAGCCCGAGCCCTTGAGCTGGAAGCCGGCGGCCGTCAGCTGCTTCTGGAACGTGGCTTTGCCGCAGGCCGGGCACTCGGTCAGCACCGGATCGGAGACTTTTTGCAGGACATCCTTGGCGTGGCCGCAGGATGCACACTTGTAGGCGTAGATTGGCATGGCGCAAAGGGGTTGGTTGATGCAAAACCCTCAATTATAGGCA
>CALRMF020000328.1:0-3108 GCA_943369035.1 Curvibacter sp. AEP1-3 | reverse complement strand
GGTAGTCCACCAGCTCGGGCGAAAGGCGCACCTCACCTTCGCAGCGCGCGTGGAACGCGATGATGACCTGGTTCATGCGCTGGAAGTCATAGACGCCGATGAGGTCAAGTTCCTGCGGCTCCAGGCTGGTTTCCTCGCGGATTTCACGCGCGATGCCCTCCTCGGGCGTTTCGCCAGCTTCCATGAAGCCGGTGATCAGGGCATACATCTTGCCGCTCCAGGCGGCATTGCGCGCCAGCAGGATCTGCCCCCGGTACTCGATCACTGCCGCCAGCACCGGCGTCGGGTTGTTCCAGTGCGTGAAATCGCAGGCGGTGCAACGCAGTCGCTCCCGTGCGCCGCCGTCTTCCTGCCGTACCGTCAACGCCAGCGGTGCCGCACAGCTCGGGCAGAAACGGTACGCATGCGTCATGGCGCTTGCCGCGCCTGTGTCAGGCGGGGAACACCCCGGTGGACAGATACCGATCGCCGCGGTCGCACACCACGAAGGCGATGGTGGCGTTCTGTTCGCGCGCCGCGATCTGCTGCGCCACCCAGCAGGCACCGGCGGCCGAGATGCCGGCGAAGATGCCTTCCTCGCGCGCCAGCCGGCGACACATGTCCTCGGCATCGGCCTGGCTCACATAGACCAGTTCGTCCACCGTGCTCGGATCGTAGATCTTGGGCAGGTACTCCTGCGGCCACTTGCGGATGCCCGGAATGCGAGAGCCTTCACTGGGCTGCGCGCCGATGATCTTGATGTCTGGATTCTTTTCTTTCAGGAAACGCGACACACCGGTGATGGTCCCGGTGGTGCCCATGGCGCTGACAAAGTGCGTGATGCGTCCGCCAGTCTGCTCCCACAACTCGGGGCCTGTGGTCTCGTAGTGGATGCGCGGGTTGTCCGGGTTGGCGAACTGGTCCAGCACGCGGCCCTTGCCGCTGTGCTCCATCTGCTCCGCCAGATCGCGTGCGTACTCCATGCCGCCCGACTTCGGCGTCAGAATGAGCTCGGCACCGAAGGCCTTCATGGTCTGGGCGCGTTCGATGGAAAGGTCTTCCGGCATGATGAGCACCATGCGGTAGCCCTTGATGGCCGCCGCCATGGCCAGCGCAATGCCGGTGTTGCCCGAAGTGGCTTCGATCAGCGTGTCGCCCGGCTTGATGTCACCGCGCTCCTCGGCACGCTTGATCATGGACAGCGCCGGCCGGTCCTTGACCGAACCCGCCGGGTTGTTGCCTTCGAGTTTGCCCAGGATCACATTGCCGCGCGCGGCGTTCTCGGCCGCGCCGATGCGCTGCAGTGCCACCAGGGGCGTTTTGCCGATGGCGTCTTCGATGGTCGGGTACTTCATGCCCCACACTGTGCCATAATTTCGCTCTTGCCTTCCTCCCCGCCCGGGTGGTGAAATTGGTAGACGCAGGGGACTCAAAATCCCCCGCCGCAAGGCGTGCCGGTTCGATTCCGGCCCCGGGCACCATCCCCTTCGATAACCCGTTCGTTTGCACTCACGAACCGGCACGCCCATAGGCGGCGTGTAAAGCGCGCTGACGCGCACGGGTTCGATCCCGGCCCCGGGCACCAACTCGCTGAATACCTGACCGGTTTGAACCCGCGAACCGGCACATTCCCTTTTCACTCTGCTGCCAGCAGCCCCTCCCGAACCGTCGGGTAGTGCAGTGCCACCCGCAGTTCGTTCTTGAGCCGCGTGTTGTCCATGCGGCGCGACTCGCTCATGAAACTCAGCAGCATCAGCGGCAATTTGTCCTGCGCGGTGCTGCGCGGCACGCGCGGTGGGCGCGGCAGGCCGTAGAGGTCGGCGGCCAGGTCGAAGTAGTCGCCCATCTTCAGCACCGTGTCGTCGTTGACGTTGTAGACGCGCTGCGGCGCACCGCGCCACAGTGCCAGCACACAGGCGCATGCCAGGTCGTCGGCATGGATGTGGTTGGTGTAGACGTCATCCTCAGCCGTCAGCACCGGCGTGCCCTTGCGCAGGCGCTCGCGCGGCGTACCACCCTCGCGGTCGGGTGCGTAGATGCCGGGGATGCGCAGCACGCTGACGCTTGCACCGGCGCTGCGGCCATAAAATCGCACACTTTGCTCAGCCGCCACACGGCGCTGAGCCCGCGGCGTGTGCGGGTGCGCTGGGCGGGCTTCGCTCACCCAGGCGCCGGCGCAGTCGCCATAGACGCCGCTGGTGGAGCCATACACCAGCATGGCCGGCAGACTGCGCCGGCGCAGCGCCTGCGTCAGCGTGCGGGTGCGTGGGTCGTCCCAGCCCTCGCCCGGCGGCGGCGCCAGGTGCAGCACGCGCGTGGCCAGGCCCGCGAGGCGGCGCACGGTGGCCGGCTGGTCGAGGTTGCCGCTCAACGGCATGAGACCGTGCGCGCGCAACTCGGCCTTGCGGTCGGGCGAGGACGTCAACGCCAGCAGGCGCACATGGGGCCGCAGCATGCGCGCGGCACGCAGCCCGACATCGCCACACCCGACGATGAGTACACGCTCACGGCGAAAGCGCGCCGGCAGGGCGCCAAGAGGATTCTGGTTTGAAGGCAAAATTCCAACCTTTGCGTACAGATTTGTTCAAGGATAACGAAAAGATGTCGAGCAGCGAACACGCCTTCCAGGTCACCGTCTTGCCCAGCGGCCGCAGTTTCAGCGTCAGCAGCGGCGAGGCCATCCTGGCGGCCGGCATCCGTCAGGGTGTCGGCATGCCCTATGGCTGCAAGGACGGCGCCTGCGGCTCCTGCAAGTGCAGGAAGCTCTCCGGCACCGTAGTGCACGGCACGCATCAGGAGAAGGCGCTGAGCGCCGCAGAAGAGGCCGCCGGCCTGGTGCTGACCTGCTGCGCCGTGCCGCAGAGCGACGTGGTGCTGGAGTCGCGTCAGGTGACGGAGGAAGGCGCCTTCCCCATCCGCAAGATGCCGGTGCGCGTCAACCAGCTGGAAAAGAAATCAGCCGACGTGATGCTGCTGCGCCTGCAGTTGCCGGCCAACGACAGCTTTGCCTACCACGCCGGCCAGTATGTCGAGTTCATCCTGCGCGACGGTGCGCGGCGCAGCTACTCCATGGCCAACGCGCCGCACACGCTGGCGGCGGCCCGGGAAGCCACGCCGCCGGTTGGCCCC
>CALRMF020000327.1:0-3118 GCA_943369035.1 Curvibacter sp. AEP1-3 | reverse complement strand
AGTCGCGCAGGGCCAGTTCCTGGCCTTCAGCCTCGGCACTCGATAACAAACTCCACCAGCCGGACTCCAGCCGCTCGGGGCCGGCCAGCAGGGTGAGGGGCCCCTGGTAGATGGGGCGCTCGTCCTGCACGGCCAGGCGCAGCGGTTCGCGCAGCAGCCAGGGCGGGTGCAGCAGCATGTGCGGTGGCAGCTTAGTCTTCTTGCGTGTGGGGGCAGCCGTGGTGGCTGCGGGCAACCAGCGCTGCATGTGCTGCGGCCGGTGGTCGGCAACAAGCTGGCCACGCAGCACACGATCACTTCCTAAACGTGCAGAGACGCGTTCGATGAACTGCTGCAGGGTTTCGCCCTCGCGCAGATCTTCGGGCAGCAGGCTGATGGATTGCGTGGCCAGCGCTTCGGTCTGCGGCGCTTCGAGGCGGATGGCCACCACGGGCGCGGGCAGCGTGACGCGCGCCAGGTGCTCGGCCAGCAGGCGCGTGAGGTGCACCATGTCGCGCGTGGCCTCGGCGGTACGAATATTCAAGCTGCCATTCGTTTCATCGCCACGGCGCACCAGGTCATGTTCCCAGTGCAGGGTGAGGGCCACCACGCCGCGCTGTCTTGCTAGCAGCCAGGCGCCCAGTTGCGCCAGCAGGCGGCGCGCGCCAAAGAGCAGACCCTCGGCCACCTCGATGCGGCCCATGAATTCCAGCCGGGCGCTGAACTGTTCCGGCAACGCCATCCACTCAAACGCATCGGGCCGCAGGCCGTAGGCGCGGTCCAGTGCCTCCAGCAGCGCGGCGCCGAAGCGGCGCGACACGCCGCCGCGCGGCAGCACGCGCACTTGGCCCAGCGTGCGGCAGCCCAGGCGTTGCAGCGTGGGGACGTGAGGGTGCGTGGCGCTTAAGGTTTCGATGGACAGTGCGTCCAACGTGCGCTGCAGGGCGGCGGGGGTGCAGGACTTGGCGGGGATCAGCTCACAGGTGTCTGCACCCTCCTCCGCTGCTTGCGCTACCGGCAACGTGCGCAGCAGCGCCAGCGCGGCCAGGGCGGTGGGCGCTACCGCGAGCGCACCGGCTTGCTGTTGCGCGGCCTCCGCACGCACGCGCTGCAGCAGCGCGCGCTGGCCACCGAAGAGGCGCAGGCTGTCTTGCACCTCCAGCAGCACAGCCTCTTCCAGCACGCAGACCCGGGGGCTGAACTGCAGGGCCCACCAGGCGAGGGCCAGTTGTTCAGGCGAGTCGGGGGCGGCGTCATGCGGCGGTGATGCTGGAGATATTTCGCTGGGTGCGGGCGCGCGCAGGGCGATCCACAGCATGGGCGGTTTCCGAAGGCTGGCTGCGCACGGGCTTGAGCGCGGCCAGCACAGGCAAGGGGGCGTCAAGGACCAGTGGCTGCGCCAGCAGCGGGCCGCGGCGCTTAAGGAGCTGCACCGTGAGTTGTGTGCCTGCGCCGCACTGCACGCTCAGGCGCAGCGGTGCGGGCGAAGACTCATGTTGCGCGGCCAGCGGGCGCAGCACAAAGGCCGCGGCCTGGGCGGCGGGGCGGCCTTGCGCGGCCAGTTGCAGGCGGCGCAGTTGTTCGCTGCGCACCTGCGGCAGCCAGGCCAGCAACGCGCCCAGGTCATGGCAGCGCAGCGCCTGCTCGGCGACCCACAGGCGCTCGGCCGGGGTGCGCGCGTCGATGCGCAGCACGCGCTCCGGCGCAATACCCAGGCTGGCCAGCGCCGGCAGGTGCGGCAGATGGGGTGCGCCCACCAGCACCAGCGGGCCGCGCTGTGCGGCGGCGTGGAGTGCGGGCAGCAGCAGGCGCCATTCATGCAGGCCGCTTTGCGCCTGCAGCACTTCGCTCAAGGCCCCGAGCGGCCAGCCGCCACCGGGTAGCTGGGCATCAAGCACGGCATGGCCGCTGGGCAGCGTGGCCTGGGTGTGGCATGCGAGCTCACTGCCGCGCCACACGCCCGCGAGTTCACTCGGGGACGGCGGGGCCTGGAGGGAGCGCAACACGGCAGCCACGGCGTACGTTTTCCGCGCATCAAAGTGCGATGAGGTCCGCCGTGCCCGACAGCAGCGAGCGGCAGAGGATCTTGTAGCCGTCGGCATCAAAGCCGGCGGCGGGCTGGTCCAGCTGGCGCGCCTGCGCCAGCGTGGCGGCACTTCCCAGGTAGCACCAGTTGCGGATGACGTGGATCTGTTCCAGCCCTTCGTCGTCGCGCTCGCGCAGGCCCACGGCGCCGGCGTGCGGCCAGCAGGCCACGCGCAGACTCTCCAGCGCCTCCAGCAGGCGCGCGTGATGTGCAGCCGGGGTTTCGTCACCACGGCACACGCCCGCACATTGGTGCAGCGAGGCGCGGAAGCAGCCGCGCCCCGGGGCCAGCCGCTCCAGGCCCAGCGCGCCGTAGCAGAGCTTGTGCAGGTCGGCCAGGTCGCGCAGGCCTTCCAGTGCGGCGTGGCGGCTGCTGTAGAGGCCAAAGAGGTCGGGCGTGGTGGCGAAGTTGTGCGTGCGCGCGTCCACCACCTCGGGGCGGCCGGCGGCATCCAGCCGCAGGGCGCAGAGCTGGCGGCTGCGGCGCAGCTTCTGGTTGTAGAGCGGTTGCTGCTGCTTGATGAGGCTGGCCTCCAGCAGCAGCGCGCCCACTTCGCCGGCGGTGCGCTGGTGGGTGATGAGCCGCGCCTGGCGCAGCAGGCGGGCTTCGTCCGGGTTGCGCAGGTGCGAGAGCACGCGCGCGCGCAGGTTGACGCTCTTGCCGATGTACAGCGGCAGCGCGTCACCCGGCTCGCCATGGAAGGTGTAGACGCCGGGCAGGGGCGGCAGCGCCTCCACGCACGCGCGCAGGTGCTCGGGGTATTCGTAGTGGCGGGCCTCGTCGAACTCGGGCCGGCGGCGGGACGGGATGTGCATGGCGCGGTGCGATACAGGCTGGGGGAAAACGGTTCCGTGGCGGGGGCGGCGCTGGCCGCACGCCCGTGGTTGAATCTTGCCACAATACTGTTTTTATTTGGCGCAATTAGCGTTACGTATTGATAAGCTGCTTTCCGAGGCCTGATGCGATGAAGTGCTCAGGCCGCAAGTCATCCTTGAACCACTCCCGGATACGCATCCAGGCAAGGTAGTTGGCCAGGTACTTGGTTGATACGCC
>CALRMF020000326.1:0-3123 GCA_943369035.1 Curvibacter sp. AEP1-3 | reverse complement strand
TCCATGTTATTGGCAAAAATGATAGCACCCGGCGCCCTTTTTGCCTAGAGCGCCGGGGGCCTGGACATCGATGTGGCGCGACGGGTTCAGGCGTCGGGCGCGACCGGGTGGTTGGCCAGCGCCTCGATGGCTTTCACCAGCGCCGAGTGGTCGGCCTGGTCGTGGCCAAGGGCGGCGCAGGCCTGCATCAGCTGCGCTGCGTTGGCGGTCTGCGGCAGCGCCATCTTGAGCGACTTGGCGCCCTGCAGCGCCAGGTTCAGGTCCTTCTGGTGCAGCGCGATGCGAAAGCCCGGGTTGAAGGTGCGCTTGACCATGCGCTCGCCGTGCACCTCCAGGATGCGCGAGGCTGCAAAGCCGCCCATCAGCGCCTGGCGTACCTTGGCCGGGTCGGCGCCGGCTTTCGACGCGAACACCAGCGCTTCGCTGACGGCAGCGATGTTGAGCGCCACGATGATCTGGTTGGCCACCTTGCAGGTCTGGCCGTCGCCGTTGCCGCCGATGAGGTTGATGTTCTTGCCCATCAGTTCGAACAAGGGCCTGACGCGGTCGAACACGGCCTGTTCACCGCCCACCATGATGGTGAGCGATGCGGCCTTGGCGCCGACCTCACCGCCGGAGACCGGGGCGTCGAGGTAGTCGCTGCCGAGGTCGTTGATGCGCTGGGCGAAGGCCTTGGTGGCGATCGGGTCGATGGAGCTCATGTCCACCACCACCTTGCCCTTCGCGCCTTGGAGGCCCTGGGCCACGCCGTTCTCGCCAAACAGCACCTTCTCCACGTCAGGGGTGTCGGGCACCATGGTGAAGATGATGTCGGAGCGTTCGGCCACTGCGGCAGGCGTGGGGCAGACCGTGGCACCCGCGTCCACCAGTTCGGGCGCCACCTTGCTGCGCGTGTTGACGTACAGCACGTGGCCACCCTTGATCAGGTTCATGGCCATGGGCGTGCCCATGATGCCCAAGCCGATGAAGCCCAGTTTCATTGCGGAGTTGCTCATTCTGTCTCTCTTGTTGATTTGTTCAATGCCTGGATCCAGCCCAGACCTTCGACCGTGCCGGCCTTGGGCTTGTACTCGCAACCGATCCAGCCGGTGTAGCCGATGGCATCGAAGTGGCGGAACAGGAAAGCATAGTTGATCTCGCCAGTGCCGGGCTCGTGGCGGCCCGGGTTGTCGGCCAGCTGGATGTGCGCAATGCGCGGCAGGTACTTCTGCACCGTGGCCGCCAACTCGCCTTCCATGCGCTGTGCGTGGTAGAGGTCGTACTGGATGGACAGGTTGTCGCTGCCCACGGCGTCGATCAAGGCGGCCGCCTGCGCCGTGGTGGTGAGGAAGAAGCCGGGGATGTCGTAGCGGTTGATGGGCTCGATCAGCAGCCGGATGCCGACGGACTGCAGGCGTGCGGCAGCATGGCGCAGGTTGTCGATGAAGGTGGCTTCGGCCTGCGTCGGGCCCACGCCGGCGGGCACGATGCCGGCCAGGCAGTTCACCTGCGGGCAGGCCAGCGCGGTGGCGTAGTCGATCGCCCGGTCGATGCCGGCACGGAACTCGGCCACGCGGTCCGGGTGGCAGGCAATGCCGCGCTCACCGGCCTCCCAGTCGCCCGCGGGCAGGTTGAGCAGCACCTGCTGCAGGCCATGAGCCTGCAGCTGCTCCGCCAGCGCCGCTTTGTCATGGGCGTAGGGGAACTGGCATTCCACAGCGCTGAAGCCGGCCGCGCGGGCGGCGGCAAAGCGCGCCAGGAAGGGCAACTCGGTGAACAGCAGGGTCAGGTTGGCAGCAAAGCGGGGCATGGCATTTCGGTAGGCGAGTGAGGGCCGTCTGGCGCGCAGGCCGGTGGCGGCCGAGCGGCCATGATATCGGGCGCGGCGTGCGACGGCCCCAAAACAAAACGGCCCGCAGGTGCGGGCCGTCATGGCAGGGCTGCGATGGGCTCAGGTCTGGCCTTCGGTCAGGGTGTCGAGCTGGAAGCGACCACTCTTGTGCCACAGCCAGGTGTCGGTGTAGGTGACGCGGCCCATGCGCACCGGCGCCGGGAAAGGTGCGGCCTGGCGCACCGTGCGCTCGATCTCGGCCATCACCTCGGGTGCATGACGCGGCGCGCGCATCCAGCTGGTGCCGATGACTTCGCCGCGGCTGTTCACCTCCACCTGCAGCACGCCCACCGCATACAGCAGCGGCGGCAGCTTGCCCTTGAAGATGCGTTCGCCGTTCTTGCCGTACAGGTGGCTGGCCGCATCGCGGCGGTAGGCGCGTGGTGTGGTGGCCTCGGAGACTTTCTCCGGCGGCGGCACGGCGGCCACCGGCGGGGGCGCTGCCGGCGCTGGCGCTTCGGCCTTGGGCTCAGGCGGCGTGGAGCAGGCGGCCAGCAGGGCGGCGACGCCGGTGGCCGAAGCGGCCAGCAGCAGCTGGCGGCGGTCAGTGGACTGTTGCATGGGACACCTCCTCATCCGAAATGCCGGCCGCAAGCGTGGTGCGGCGGCTGTGCACAACCGGAAATTTGCCACAAATCACGCCCTCTGTGGCGTGAAATAGCGTGTCCGGAAGTGACAGTTCGTGCGTTTTTGCATCCGCTGCGCTGGCTATGGGAACCATGCCAGCGCAAGGGCGGATCAATCGGGATAGTGAGTTGGAATGATCAGTCGGCCGTGATGCCGGCGCTCTTGATGGTCTTGGCCCAGAACTCGGTCTCCTGCTTCACCTGCGCGGCCAGCGCGGCCGGCGGCAGGTAACGGATTTCGATGCCGGCAGCCTCGGCACGCTTCTTCGTGTCGGGCTGTTCCATCGCCTGCTTGATGCTGCTGCTGAGCTTGGCAATCACGTCCGCCGGCGTGCCGGCGGGCGCGAAGATGCCGACCCAGGCTTCCAGCTCGAAGCCCTTGAGGCCGGCTTCGGTGGTGGTCGGCACGTTGGGGATACCCGGATGCCGCGCCTTGCCCGCAACGGCCAGGCCCTTGAGCTTGCCGGCCTGGATGTGCCCCATGACCGACGGCGGCGTGGTCATGAACACCTGCACCTGGCCCGAGAGCACATCCTGCACCGCCGGGCCGGAGCCGCGGTAGGGGATGTGGACCATGCTGGTGCCGGTCTGCATCTTGAACATCTCGGTGCCGATGTGCGAGAGCGA
>CALRMF020000325.1:0-3126 GCA_943369035.1 Curvibacter sp. AEP1-3 | reverse complement strand
CGCATGTGCACGTTGAGAATCTGCTCACGGCCACGGATGTCGGGCAGCGTCACATACACCTGGCGGTCAAAGCGCCCCGGGCGCAGCAAGGCGGCGTCCAGAATGTCGGGGCGGTTGGTGGCCGCCACCACGATCACGCCGAGGTTGGTCTCGAAGCCGTCCATCTCGACCAGCATCTGGTTCAGGGTCTGCTCGCGCTCGTCGTTACCGCCGCCCAGGCCAGCACCACGCTGGCGGCCCACGGCGTCGATTTCGTCGATGAAGATGATGCAGGGCGCGTTCTTCTTGGCGTTCTCGAACATGTCACGCACGCGCGCGGCACCGACGCCGACGAACATCTCGACAAAGTCCGAACCCGAGATGCTGAAGAACGGCACCTTGGCCTCACCGGCAATGCCTTTAGCCAACAGCGTCTTGCCGGTACCGGGGGGGCCGACCAGCAGCAGGCCGCGCGGAATGCGGCCGCCGAGCTTCTGGAATTTTTGCGGGTCCTTAAGGAAGTCGACGACTTCCTTCACCTCTTCCTTGGCCTCGTCGCAACCCGCGACGTCGGCAAAGGTGACCTGGTTGTTGTTCTCGTCGAGCATGCGCGCCTTGCTTTTGCCGAAGCTGAAGGCGCCGCCTTTGCCGCCGCCCTGCATCTGGCGCATGAAGTAGATCCAGACGCCGATCAGCAGCAGCATCGGGCCCCAGCTGACCAGCAGGGTCATGAGCAGGGAGCCCTCTTCACGCGGCTTGACGTCGAACTTGACGCCGTTGTTGATCAGGTCACCCACTAGGCCACGGTCCAGGTAGGTGGCGGTGGTGCGCACCTTGCGGTCGTCGGTGGTGATGGCCAAGATTTCGGTGCCGCCCTGGCCTTCCTGGATGACGGCGCTCTTGATGCGGTTGTTGCGTACCTCTTCCAGGAAATCGGAATAGGCCAGTGAGCCAGCGCCGGCCGTGCCGCGGCCGTCAAACTGCTTGAAGACGGTGAACAACACCAAGGCGATGACGAGCCAGACGGCAACTTTCGAGAACCACTGATTATTCAAGTGCAGCTCCAATAGACAGGCCACATGGGTCGGGCCTGGGGAAACTCATAGCTGAGAGCCATTTTAGGCCTTTCAAGCCTGAGACCGATTGATTTTGTCTGTTTCGGCCATTGACCGAACAAGGGATTTCCGGCGGCCGGGCCGCGCTGACCCGGCTTTAAGCCGCCTGGGCCGCGGCCTTGAGGCCGATGCCAATCAGAAAGGTCTCCGACGAACGGTCGCGCGAGGCCTTGGGTTTGATCGGTTTCACGATCCGGAAGGTGCCCTTGAACAGGTCGAGCACCTCGTTGTAGCCGCGGCCGTGGAACACCTTGGCCACCAGCGCCCCCTCGGGCTTGAGGTGCTGGCGACAGAAGTCGATCGCCAGCTCGATCAGGTGCTCCACGCCAGCGGCGTCCACCGAGGACACGCCCGACAGGTTGGGCGCCATGTCCGACACCACCACATCGGCCTGCCGGCCCTGCAGCAGCGCTTCCAGTTGCGCCAGCACTGCGGCGTCACGGAAATCACCCTGCAGGTACTGCACGCCCTCGATCGGCTCCATCGGCAGCAGGTCCAGCGCGATGATGGCGCCCTTGAGCTCGCCCACCGCTGCGCCACCGGGCGCCAGGCGGCGCCGCACGTACTGGCTCCAGGCGCCCGGGGCGCAGCCAAGGTCCACCACCACCTGACCGGGTTTGATCAGGTGCAGCGTCTCGTCGATCTCTTTGAGCTTGTAGGCAGCACGCGCACGGTAGCCCTCTTTCTGCGCGAGCTTGACCCAGGGGTCGTTGACATGGTCGTTCAGCCATGCCTTGTTGACCTTCTTGCTCTTGGTTTTGACTTTCATTTGCTCTTTCAGCGCCTCAAAGTGCGCGATCCGGCTGCTTACCGCCGATAATAGCCACATGCCCGCGATTCAACTCACTCCCGCCCAGCGCAAGGAATTCCGCGCTGAGGCCCACCACCTCGATCCGGTCGTCATGATCGGCGGCGACGGCCTGACGGCCGCCGTCAAGAAAGAGGTTGACGCCGCCCTGAAGGCCCACGGCCTGATCAAGGTGCGTGTGTTTTCTGACGACCGCACCGAGCGTGACACCTTTTTCCAGACCCTGACCGACGAACTCAATGCCGCGCCAATCCAGCACATCGGCAAACTGCTGGTGCTGTGGCGCCCGAAGCCGGCCAAGGCACGTGCCGAGGACGAGGACCGCATGCCCGGCCCGCGCGACGTCAAGATTCTCAAGTTCAGCAAGAAGGGCGGTCAGCGCCCGGAAGTGAAAATCCTGCGCGTGCTGGGCAATCAGCGCCTGACCGCCGGCGGCAAGGTCAAACGCGCCAAGCCCAAGCAGACCAGCGTCAAGAAACGCAGTCAGACCTGAGCTGACGGACGGGATGCCGCGAGCCGCCAGAAGGCGGCGGCGGCGCACAGCCACTGCAACAGGTACAGACCGCTGCCGACGCGGTGCCACAGTGCCAGGTTGTCGCGTGCCACGATGCGCGGCGCCACGGCAAACTCCTGCAACAGCGCCATCAGCATGCCGGCCACTACAAAAACAATAGCTGTCCGCGCACGACTGGTGAGGCCAGAGGTCTGATTTGGCCGCAAGAACAGCAGCAGCAACAGGCCGCAATTGAGCGATACCCAGACCTGGGCCGTGAACAGCTTGGCCGCCATGGAACCCGCCATGGCGGGCGTCGGCAGGTAGAGGAAGAGCAAGGGCACCACCAGGAAGCCGGTGGTACTCAGGCTGCCCCACCACAGCGCCGCCAGCCAGGCCGGCGCCAGTTCACGCATGAGCTGCAGGCGGGTGCTCATCGACATGGCCGGTCCTTCAGATGTAGCTGACCGCCACGATCTCGTAGCGCTTGATGCCGCCCGGTGCCTGCACCTCGGCGGTGTCGCCCTCTTCCTTGCCGATCAGGGCACGCGCAATCGGGCTGCTGATGTTGATGCGGCCGAGCTTGAGGTCGGCCTCGTCCTCGCCCACGATCTGGTACTTGACAGTGTCGCCGCTGGTTTCTTCCTCCAGCTCCACGGTGGCGCCGAACACCACCTTGCCGCCGGCGTCCACCGACGCCGGGTCGATCACCTGGGCCGCTGACAGCTTGC
>CALRMF020000324.1:0-3129 GCA_943369035.1 Curvibacter sp. AEP1-3 | reverse complement strand
TTGCGATCCGCGTCCATGCCGCGCAGCTGCGCATACAGGCGCATGTTCTCCATCACCGACAGGTCTTCGTACAGGCCGAAGCGCTGCGGCATATAACCGCTGGCGACATGGATGGCGTCGTTGTCCTTGACCACGTCAAAGCCAGCCAGGGTGACGCGACCGGCGTTGGGCACCAGCAGGCCGGTCAGAATGCGCATCAGCGTCGTCTTGCCGGCGCCGTCCGGGCCGACCAGGCCCGTCAGCCGTCCGTAGTGGATGTGCGCGCTCAAGCTGCGCAGGGCCTGCACCTTGCCGAAATGCTTGTCCACCCCTTCGATGACGACGGCGGCAGCGGCGACAGCGCTTGCCGGCGTGGCGGCCATGGCGGTGTCTGCCTGCATCTCAACGCTCCCCCGCGCGCGCGCCGGAGACCGGCTTGGCATCGACCGCGATCGTCACCGGCATGCCCTGGCGCAGGGCGGCATCGCTGTCGGCCTCGTCGATGACGATGCGCAGGCGGTACACCAGATCCGTGCGCAAGTCCGTTGTCTCCACCGTCTTTGGCGTGAACTCGGCGCGCGGCGAGATGAAGCCGACCTGGCCGCGATAGACCTTTTCCCCGGAATCGCTCCTGACGTGCACCACGGTGCCCGGTGCGATGCGGCCCAGATCCCGTTCGCCCACGTAGGCGCGCACGTACACGGGCTTGTCCAGACTCAGGCTGTAGACCGTGCTCTGGCTGGCCACCATGCTGCCGGGCTCGCGCACCCGCGCGATGATGGTGCCGTTGCTGGGTGCCGTCAGTTCGGTGTCCGCCAGGGAAGTGGTGGCTTGCGCCGCGGCTGCCTGCGCGGCTGCAAGGCGAGCCTGCGCTGCCTCAATGTCTTCCTTGCGAAAGCCTTCGGATGCCTGCGACAGGGCGGCCTTGGCGGATTCGACACCCGCGGCCGCCTGATCCCTGGCAGTGCGTGCGGCATCGACCGTGCGCTGGCTGCTGGCGCCCGACGCCAACAGGCTGCTCTGGCGCTGGAAGTTGCGCTCGGCGTCAAGCGCCTGCGCCTGCGCTTGTCTGAGCGCCTCGCGTGCCTGGGTGATTTCCTGCGGCCGCAGGCCGCGGCGCAGCTTGGCCAGCTCGGCCTGGGCCACCTGCACCTGGGCTTGCGCGGCTGCAAGGGCGTCTTGATATGGCTGCGCGTCGAGCGTGGCCAGGCGCGCGCCGGCGGTGACGACATCACCCTCATCGAAAGTCATTTGCGTGATGCGCCCGGGCTGGCGGAAAGCCAGTTGAACCTCGCGGATGTCGACGTTGCCATAGAGGCGCAATGCATCCTGGTTGTCATGGCCGCGCGTGAACCAGAACGCCAGTGCACCGCCAAGGGCGAGCAGGGCAACAATGATCACGGCCCAACGGGCTTTTCTTGTAGGGAGGTTCGGAGTTGTCATTGATGGGTTTCCACTGGAAAGAGATGCTCAGTGCTCGCGCGTGGTCGGTGCATGCGCTGTTGATCGACGCCAAGCCATGGCCGCAATGCCAACCCACACCAACGTACGCAGCGTCATGGCAATGAGCGTGCGCCGCTCCCAAGCGCCGTCCAGCGCCACATGCACTCCGAAGGCCAGGAATACGAGCGCCGTTGCCACCGCGATAGCCATCGACATCCATGCGGCCCAGCGCCGGCGCATCCACAATCCGGCGCCAGCGATGACGTAGGCAAACCCGGCCAGGAAGTTGAACCAGAGCACGAACGGCACGTAGCTTCCGGCTGCGGCACGCGCCGCGCCGTCAAAAAACAGAACGGCGCCGCCTTCCCTGATGGTCAGCAGACCAAATGCGATGGCAATCAGGGCGATCACACGCATCCAGATTCCGCGCCCGCTGTGTGCAGTCATGTTCATGGCTCCCGGTTCTTTGGAGGGTTTGCTGGATCGTCGTGCCGCTTGTGGACTGGACGGGCGCTTCATGTGCCGCTTTCGATGCCACGGCGATAGATGGCGAACACGGCGGGCGCATCGCGACGAATCCGGCTGACCTTGCCGGCCAGCAAGGACTGCATGACCAGTCCCTGGATCGTGCCGATGAACAGCACGGCGGCGGCGTCCACGTCCAGCTCCGCGCTCAGCTCGCCCTGCGCCTTGCCCGCTTCCATCAGGCGACGCAGGCGCTGCTCGTACTGGCGGATCAGGGTTTGCACCATGCGCTTGGCGAGCGTTTCGCCAGAGCGCTGCAACTCTCCGAACAACATGCGTGGCACGCCCGGGTGCTTGGACACGAAGTCGATGTGCGTGATGAACATCGCTTCGAGCGCTGCGGCGGGAGATGCGGCGCCCTCGGCCGCCTTGTCCACGCTGACCAGAAGACGTTCGCCGACCCACGACATCGTGGCTTCCACGATGGCTTCCTTGGTGGGGAAGTGGCGAAACAGCGCGCCCTGTGTCAGGCCCATTCGGTCGGCAATCGCCGTGGTCGTGATCTCGGCCGGGTTCTGCTCGGCTGCCAGATCAACCACGGCTTGCACTGTGGCCGCACGCCGATCTTCGGCGGACAGGTATTGGGGGCGTTGACTCACGATTCGGACTCCATGTAGTTAGTGATCTATTACTATCGTAACACGCAAAATGACCATGATGCAAGATCGGAAACTTGTCGGGTGAGGCAGGACTGTGGGCCCTTTCCTGGGGAGAGCGGATCGGTCAACTTGATGCAACTCAAGAAGCGGTATGGCCTTCCAGACAGATCGAAAAGTGCTTGATCGTCGGACTGCAGCATCAGCAGCGGTAGTGATTGAGCTTTGGGTGGCTGAAAAATTTGGCGCCCCTGCGGAAGGCTTGCAACTTTTCCTGTAAGCGATAAGATAGTAATATGTTACTCGCTAAATGAAGGGTTGGAGATGAGCAACGTCGCAACACACGGCAAGGCCGATCTGGCGCAGCCCGAAGCCTGTCGCCCTGACACCCTGGATACGCTTGCGAACGCCTGGCGGGCGCGCAGCACGGGTGGGCTGTCACCGGCGGCCGGCCTGCTGGCCTGGTACGACTGGGCGTTGCACCTGAGCCTTTCACCAGGCAAGCAACGCAGCTTGATCGAAAAGGGTTTGCACAAGCAGCAGCGCCTTGCGCGCTATGCCTTGCGCGTTGCCAGTGCGCACGACT
>CALRMF020000323.1:0-3136 GCA_943369035.1 Curvibacter sp. AEP1-3 | reverse complement strand
AGTTCAGCTCATCCAATCGCAATGAAAACGCCAGCCATGTCGCCACCAGCGACAGGCCGACGTCCATCGCCATGACCACAAGCTGCTTGACCCGTCGCGGCCAGGTGAGCATCCTCCCCTGCATCTGCGCCTCGTCTGCCTAAGGGGTCACCGCGAACTCTTCCTTGGCGCGCCCCTCGGCCACCAGCGCGGCAAGCCAGCGCGGCATCAAACCCCTGCCACTCCACGTCTCACCATTGGGGCCGCGGTACTTGGGAGCGACCGTCGTGCCGGCAGCCTTGCTACGCGTGGGCGCCGACTTCTTCCCGGAGGCCGCCACGCGCCCTTTGCTAGCGGCTGTCTTGCGGCCCTTACCCATGGCTTTTTGCAGATCCTGCAAGGTGATGCCGAACGCCTGCATCTTCGTAAGGATGTCCTGCACGGTTTTCTGGAACTCGCGTGACTTGATCTCGGCCGCCTGTTTCTGCAGCTTCTCGATCTGGTTCTGAATGTCGATCAGGTTGCCCATCGCTTTCTCCTTTTGAATAAATTGCCAAGGACGTACGACAAAAACACCACACTCAACGGCCGGCCTGCTCCATTACGCGGTGGATCGCCTGGCAGGTCTTCTGGATTTCGGCGCCGGTTAACGTAGGATGAGCCAGAAACATGAGGCTGACGTCGCCCAAGCGGCGTGCCTCAGACAGGCGTTGCGCCGGCCGCCATGGCGTGCCGTCGAAGGCGCGCTCAAGGTAGACCTCGGAGCAGGAACCTTGGTAACAAGGCACACCCAGCGAGTTGATTTCTTCGATGATGCGGTCCCGGCTCCAGCCCGGCGCCAGGTTGTCCGATCGCAGCTGCACGTAGCATTTGTAATAGGCATGCTGACTGCCCTGCGGCGGCATGGGCACATGCAACATCGCATGCTCCCGGCAGGCCTGAAGGATCACCTCGGCATGCTCGGTGCGACGGCACGTCCAGTCTGGCATGCGTCGCAGCTGAATGCGTCCAATAGCGGCCTGCATCTCCAACATACGCCAGTTGGTTCCAAAGCTCTCATGCAGCCAGCGGAAGCCCGGTGGGTGGGTACGCTCGTACACCGCAGCATAGCTCTTGCCATGGTCCTTGTAAGCCCACATTGCGCGCCACAAAGTTTCGTCATCGGTAGTGACCATGCCGCCTTCGCCGCCCGTCGTCATGATCTTGTCCTGACAGAAGCTCCAGGCGCCGACATGGCCGATGCTGCCGACGCTGCGCCCCTTGTATCGTGCTCCATGGGCCTGCGCGCAGTCCTCGATGACCTTGAAGCCTCGCTGCACAGCCAAGGCCATGATCGGATCCATGTCGCAGGGCCAGCCGGCCAAGTGAACGCAGATCACAGCCTTGGTCCGCGGCGTCAGGACCGCCTCGATCGTCGTCGCCGTGAGGTTTCCGCTGTCCGGATCGACATCTGCAAAGACCGGCGTCGCCCCGGCATTCACAACGCAAGACACGCTGGCTATGAAGGTTCGCGGGGTCACCACGACTTCGTCGCCCGGACCGATACCTAGCCCCTGCAAGGCCAGATCCAGCGCTACCGTACCGTTGGCCAGTGCGATGGCGTGGCGACTGCCGCACCAGGCAGCAAACTCCCGTTCAAATTCACGCGCTTCGTTGCCGGTCCAGTAGTTCACCTTGTTGGAAAGCAACACGCGCTGCACTGCGGCCGCTTCCTCATCGGTATAGCTGGGCCAGGGGGAGAACGACGTGTTGAGCATGATTTCTTTAGATCTTTCCTTAATTCAAGTATTACGCGATACCCGGGGGCGCGCCGGGTTGCCCATCACCGTGAGACCATCTGCAACCGGGCCCACCACCACGGCACCGGCGCCTACCATGACCCGATGGCCGATGACCATGCCCTGCTTCACCGCAGCGCCCACACCGACCCAGCTGCAGCGTCCGACTTGCACACCCCCCGACAAGTGGGCGCCGGGGCAGATGTGCACCGCCTCCGCCAGCCGGCAGTCATGGTCCACCGTGGCACCTGTATTGATGATGCTCGCCGGCCCCACCTCCACATCGACATTCACCACCGCGCCCGCCATGACTACCGTGCCGGCGCCCAGCCGGGCATAGCGGCTTACCGTTGCGCCAGGATGCACCACCGTCGCGATGCGCGCGCCAGCGGCCTGAAGCGCCTGCTGCTTATTCCAGCGCACCTCACAGTCCCCCAAAGACACCAGTACGCCGTCGAACACCGACAACTGGACCATCAGTGCTGCCTCATCGCCCACAATGGGCCAATGGCCATTGCGATCCCGCTGCGGCCAGCTATCGTCGAAGAACACTACGGACGCCCAGTCGCCGGCAAGTGCAGCGTCGGCGACGACCTTGCCATGTCCCCCGGCACCCAGTAACGCGAGTCGGTTCATGATTTAGTCCCCGTGAACCTAGGCATGGTGGCCTCCCCTTCTGCACTGATTCCATCGCGCACGAGCACCTTGCGCACCGTCATACCAAGAATTCGCAGATCAAGCCAGAACGTGCGGTGATCGACATACCAGACATCGAGTTTGAATCGATCTTCCCAACTCAGTGCGTTGCGCCCGTTTACTTGAGCCCAACCGGTCACACCGGGGCGTACTTCATGACGTCGCGCCTGTTCAGGCGTGTACAGAGGCAGGTACTCCATCAGCAGAGGGCGCGGCCCCACAAGACTCATCTCCCCAGACAAGACATTCCAGAGCTCTGGAAGCTCGTCGAGGCTGGTCGATCGCAGCAAGCACCCGAATCGCGTGAGGCGCTGCGCGTCGGGCAGGAGATGGCCATCTGCCCCCCGCGCGTCGGTCATCGTGCGGAATTTGACCATCGTGAATGGCCTGCCGTGCAGGCCAGGCCGCACCTGCCGGAACAATACCGGGCTTCCCAGCCGCAAACGGATCACAACCGCAAGCAACAACAAGGGAATGCACAGCAGCACCAGCAGGATGATCGACACGATCAGGTCGAACAGGCGTTTCATGACGTCAGGCCCGCGGCTTCACGGATTGCCCCACAGGGAACATGATGGCGAGATATTCCCGCGCCAGGGTGTCATAGCGCCGGTGGGCCAGGATCCACTCCCGCCCCCGGGCGCCGATACCCGCACGCTCATTGGGAGCCATGTCCGCATAAC
>CALRMF020000322.1:0-3163 GCA_943369035.1 Curvibacter sp. AEP1-3 | reverse complement strand
TGGGCGCGCCAGTAGTCGCGCCGCGCCAGGGCTGCGGCATCGAGTGCGGCCAGGCGGTCGCGGGCGCTGGCCAGCAGCTGCCAGGTACTCTGCAACATGCCGCTGTAGCGCAGCACGGTGTCCTGCTCCAGCGCCGTCTGCAGTCCTGCCACCACTTCTTCGCTGTGCCGGGCGCCGGCATGGCGCAGCTGCAGCTGCGTCCAGGCGTCGCGCGCCATGGCGCGGCGCTCGGTCGCCAGCGCCAGCAGACGGTTGTGCTGCTGCGTGGCGCGGGCCAGGGTGTGGTCGCCCAGCAGGCTGAGGTCGGTGAGGTGCGGGGGCTTGAGTGGCGCACTGCCTGGCGCAGGCAGGGCCTGCAGGGCCGCCTGCTGGGCGGCCTGCCATGCCTGCCAGCGCTGGGCCGGCAGGGCGGCCAGGGCGAGCTCGGTCTCGCGGCGCAGGGTGGGCAGGTCGGGGTGGCTGCGCAGGGCGGCGCCCTCGATGTCCGCCACGGTCAAGCCGGCTCCCGGTTGCAGCGTGGCCGGCAAGGCCGGCAGGCTGGCCGGCAGGCGGCGCCCCAGGGCCTCCACCGCGCTGGCCTGCCAGACGCCGAGCAGGGCAGCCAGGCGACTGGTGGCGGCACGCGCGGCAGCCTCGGCCTTGGCCGACGCAGTCCAGGCGTCGGCCTCCACCAGCTGTTCGCGCAGCAGGGCGGCCTGGCTGGCATTGCCGGCCTGCACCATGCGGCGCGAGAGTTCGCTGCCGGTCTGCGCCGCTTCCAGCACGGCCTGCCGCAGGCGTGCGCTCTGGCGCAGGGCCACGGCGTCAATCCAGGCCTGCTGCAGCGTGCGCGCGTGCTCGGCCAGCGCGCGTCGCACCAGGGCCTGCTCACGCTCGTTCATGCTCGGGCGGGTGAACAGCTCGGGCCGCAGCGGCAGCGACAGGCGCAATGCCTCGTCCAGGCCCAGGGGGGCGGCCGCCGCCTGGGCTGATGCGGCGCTTGGAGGCGGGGGCTGTTGCGCGGCTTCCCAGCGCAGCAGGTCGGCATGGCCGCGCGGGAACTCGGCCACGCGGGCATTCGCCTGGCGCCAGACCGCGCGTGCCTGTTCGATGTCGTCCGGTGGCGTGGGGGCCTGCGTCTGTAGCGGCGCGGGCAGGGGCAGCGCCGACGGCGTGCTGGGGCTGGCCGGGTCAGCCGCCGCCAGGGCGTCGGACGGGTTCGGGGTCTGGGCCTGGTCCTGGGCATATAGCACCGGGCTGGCCAAGGCCAACGCCAGTACCAGGGGCGTCACGTTGAAAGGCAGCCGCAGCCGCCGGGATGAAGTCATGGGTATCTCCTGAGTCACTACACCGCGCCCGGCATGGCCGCTTCGGGCCGCGCAGGACGCACCTAGGGTGTGGACGTCAGGCGATGGGCGGCTTGAAGCCCCGGCTGGGCTCGGCGCTGACGAAGCCGGCCAGGGCCAGCGGCGGCATGGCCACCGGCAGCGCGGTGGGCGCCAGCGTCAGCGGCAGGGGTGCCAGCGCCACCGAGTGGCAGAGCTGGCAGTCGGCGTGGCTGGCACAGTTGGCGCCGTGGGCGCCGGCGGTATCGTGCGTGGGCGCGGCCGCCACCATGGCGTGCCCGGCGCAATCCGCATGATGCGCTTCATAGTGGTCACCATGGCCCGTCGAATGGGTGCCAGTAGCTACTGATTTGATAGCGTCTGTGGGAGTGTGCAAGGCCTCGGCCACCATGTCCAGCGCCATGGCATCACCGACCCAGCCGCGCAGGGGCAGCAGGGCGATCATGAGGGCGAGGAGCAGGGTGCGCATGGGTGAATGATAAACAGGCCGGGGAAAAGTTCAGTTCATGCAAAATCAGGTCACGATGAATGCCGTAGCCCAGCCCGCCAAATCCCGCATCCTGGTGGTCGATGACACCGACGACATCCGGATGCTGATGACCCTCATCCTGGAAAACGCCGGCTACGAGGTCATGACCGCGGCCGATGGCGCCGAGGCGCTGGCGGTGGTGCGGCGCGACCCGCCCGACCTGGTGCTGCTGGACGTGATGATGCCCGGCATGGACGGCTACGCAGTCTGCGAACAGCTCAAGGCGGACGAGGCCACCCAGGCCATCCCGGTGCTGTTCCTCACCGCCTTGAGCGAGATCGAGGCCGAGACGCGTGGCCTGGAGCTCGGGGCCGCGGATTTCATCACCAAGCCGATCAGCATGGGGGTGCTGCTGGCGCGGGTGAAGACCCACCTGGCGCTGTACGCCCAGCGCCGCAGCCTGGAGGGCATGTTCCGCGACGTGATCGAATTCGCGCCGGACGCCTTCATCCTGACCGATCCGCAGGGCCACATCGTGCAGCTCAACGCGCGCGCCGAAGAGCTGTTCGGCTACGCACGGGCTGAGCTGAGCGGCCAGCCGGTCGAGGTGCTGCTGCCGCAGGCGCTGCGCGGCGTGCACGAGCAGCACCGGGCTGACTATGGCAAGGACACCCGGCCGCGCATGATGGGCACGGCGCTGCTGTGCCGGCGCAAGGACGGCAGCGAGTTCCCGGCCGACATCAACATCAGCCCGCTCAAGACCAACCGGGGGCGCCTGTTCATGGCCGTGGTGCGCGATGTGACGGCACGCCAGCGGCAGGAAGACGAGCTGCGTGAGGCGGCGCGCTACAACCGCAGCCTGCTCGACGCGGTGCTCGACCCGCTGGTGATGATCAACACCGAAGGCATCGTGACCGACGTCAACCCGGCGGCCGAGCAGATCACCGGCCTGACGCGCGAGCAGCTGATCGGCAGCGACGCCGCCAGCAAGTTCACCGACCCGCAGCGGCTCTTCGACGGCTTCGCCAGGGTGGTCGCCGAGGGCAAGGTGATCGAGTACCCCATGGCCATCCGCCACACCTCGGGCAAGGTGATCCCGGTGATGTGCAACGCCAGCCTGTACCGCGACGGCCATGGGCATGTGGTCGGTGCCTTTGCCAGCGCGCGCGACGTGACCGAAAGCCAGCGCATCCAGCAGGAGATCACCGCCTCGCGCCAGCGCCTGCGCGAACTGGCGGTGCAGACCGAGGCCGCACGCGAGAACGAGCGCAAGCACATTGCGCGCGAGGTGCATGACGAACTGGGCCAGGTGCTCACCGCCCTGCGCATGGACCTATCCTTCCTCGGCAAGCAGAACTACGCCGATGCC
>CALRMF020000321.1:0-3178 GCA_943369035.1 Curvibacter sp. AEP1-3 | reverse complement strand
TAGGGATGGGCGTGCTCGGCAGCAGCGTGGGGAAGGACTTGTAGTTGGGCTTCCAGATGATCATCGCCAGCGTCTGCAGCAGGATGGACATGCCGATGGCAGTGATCAGCGGTGCCAGCCGCGGCGCGTTACGCAGCGGCCGGTAGGCGATCTTCTCGATGCTGTAGTTCAGCGCCGCCGCCACGACACAGGCGATCAACAGCGCCAGCAACAGGATCAGCCAGCCCGGCGCCCCCGGCATGGCGCCCTGCATCAGGCCGATGATGGTCCAGCTGGTGAGCGCGCCCACCATCAGCACCTCGCCATGGGCGAAGTTGATGAGACCGATGATGCCGTACACCATGGTGTAGCCCAGAGCCACCAGCGCGTACATGCTCCCCAGCACCAGGCCGTTGATGATTTGTTGGAGAAGGATGTCCATGATTGCCTTTCGCAAGCTTCATGCCACTTGCGTCAGGCCTCGCTTATTGTTGGGTCTTGCGACGGTCTTCGTTCAGCGCGCGGAGTGTACGCAATTTTTCTGCGATTTTGATCTCCAGCCCGCGCTCCGCCGGTCGGTAGAAACCCGGCTCGGCCATGCCGTCCGGCAGATAGCGCTCCCCGGCGGCGAAGCCCCCCGCTTCATCATGGGCGTAGCGGTAACCCTTACCGTATTCGAGGTCTTTCATGAGCTTCGTCGGCGCGTTGCGCAGGTGCATGGGCACCGGCCTCGTGCCATCCTTCTTCACGAAGGCCTTGGCCTGGTTGTAGGCCATGTAGACCGCATTGCTCTTGGGCGCCACCGCAAGGTACACCACGCACTCCGCCAGCGCCAGTTCGCCTTCCGGTGATCCGAGGCGCTCATAGACCTCGGCGGCGTCCAGCGCCAGCCGCAGCGCCCGCGGGTCGGCCAAGCCGATGTCTTCGCTGGCCATGCGGATGAGCCGACGTGCCATGTAGCGCGGGTCGGCGCCGCCATCGAGCATGCGCACGAACCAGTAGAGCGCGGCATCGGGGTCCGAACCCCGCACCGACTTGTGCAGCGCGCTGATGGTGTCGTAGAACTGCTCGCCGCCCTTGTCGTAGCGGCGCATGCGCTCACCCAGCACCTTGAGCAGCCAGGGTTCGGTGATGGGGTCCTGCTTCTGCTGTGTGGCCGCCACGGCCAGCGTCTCCAGCGTGTTGAGCAGGCGGCGCGCGTCGCCGTCGGCGTAGGCAATGAGGCGGTCGATTGCTACGTTATCAATAGCAGGCACTGCCTGTATCTCAAGCGCCCGGGCCACAATCTGCTTCAGATCGTCTTCCGTCAGCGACTGCAGCACATAGACCGCGGCACGCGACAGCAAGGCGGAATTCACCTCGAACGAGGGGTTCTCGGTGGTGGCGCCGATGAAGGTGAACAGGCCGCTCTCCACATGCGGCAGAAAGGCGTCCTGCTGGCTCTTGTTGAAGCGGTGCACCTCGTCGACGAAGACGATGGTGCGCCGGCCCTGGCCCAGCGCCACCTGCGCCTGCTCCACCGCCTCGCGGATGTCCTTCACGCCGCCCAGCACGGCGCTGATGGTGATGAACTGCGCACCGAAGGCATCGGCCATCAGCCGCGCGATGGTGGTCTTGCCCACCCCCGGCGGGCCCCAGAGGATGCAGCTGTGCGGCTGGCCCGATTCGAAGGCAATGCGCAGCGGCATGCCCTCTCCCAGCAGGTGCTGCTGGCCGATGACCTCGCCCAGCGTCTTGGGACGCAGGCGTTCGGCCAAGGGTTGATGAGGGGCGGAGCTCGATGCGGTGGACATGGACAGGCTAGGATGCAACTGACGCAAGTTTAGGGGACGAACATGGACCACACCCGCGAGAGCCGCTTCCAGGCCATCGCTGCCCGGCTCGGGCACAGTTTCGACGGCGCCATCCAGGTCGGCGGCCACTACGCCCCGGTGGTGCACCATGGGACCGAGGTCTATGTCAGCGGCCAGGTGCCACGGGTGGGGTCATCCCTCGTGCTCACCGGCCGCGTCGGCACGGAACTCACTCTGATACAGGGACAGACCGCCGCCGGCATCTGTGTCATGCGGGCCCTGGCCCTGCTGCGCCAGAGCCTGGGCAGCCTGAACGCCGTCGAACGCGTGCTGCGAATGACGGTGTACGTGCAGTGCAGCGCCGATTTCACACAGCTGAGCGAGGTGGCTGACGGCGCCTCCGACCTCCTGCATGAGGTGCTGGGTGAAGCCGGCGTGCACACACGCACCTCGGTGGGCGTCTACCAGTTGCCCAAGAATGCGCCGGTGGAACTGGACCTGATCGCCACGGCCCTCAGCGAGGGCTGAGATTCGCCTCGGCGGGCAACGAATCGGGTATCGTGCACGGTATCAACATCATCCAAGAGAAGCACGTGGCCAAACCGAATTACCAATACGAAAAACGGCAGCGCGAGCTGGAAAAGAAGAAAAAGAAGGAAGAGAAAGCCCAGCGCAAGGCAGCAACGCACGGCACGCCGTCAACCGATACGCTGGACTCCGAGACCCCAGCGGGCGACGCACCCGACGCCAACCCGGGCGCGCCGCAAACGCCGTAAAGCTCAGGCGCCAGCCGCCCGCTCAGGGCCGGATCAGGTCCACGCCCTTGGGCGGCTTGAACTGGAAGGTATCCGCCGGCAGGCGCGGATTGAGTTCGATCTGGCTGAAACTCAGGCGCGAACGCTGGCCAAAGGTATCAAGGATGTCGAGCGCCGCCAGCTCGGTGCCCTGGGCTGTGGCGCGAAAACCGACGCGGATGGATTGCAACTGGCCGTCCCTGGCCTTGGGCCGGGCTTCCACCCACTGTAGGCCGTCCTGGTCAGGTACAGCCGCAAGTGTGAAGTCGGCCTGCAGCGCGCGCAGGTCGGGCGCGGCGGCGATCAGCGCAGCCGGCGTGCTGCCCAGCACCTGCGACTGCTTGCGTGCGGTCACCTGGTTCAGGTCCACGTCGTACAGCCACAGCGTCTGGCCATCGGCCACGATGCTCTGCTCAAAGGGTTTCCTGTAGACGAACTTGAAGCGGTTGGGACGCACGAACTCGAAACTGCCGCTGGAAGTCTTGCTGCGCGCGCCCTGACCCTCGCGCGCGGGTGTGGTCACCACCTGTGTGAACTCGGCGCGGCCACTGGCGGCCGTGCGCATGAAATTTTCCAGGCTCTCCAGGCCGTTGGCCCATGCAGGATGGGCGC
>CALRMF020000320.1:0-3200 GCA_943369035.1 Curvibacter sp. AEP1-3 | reverse complement strand
CCCGCGGGTGGCTTTTTCATGGGCGACGCCGGCGCTCAGTCCGGCGTGATGCCGGCGGATTTCACCAGTTTGCTCCAGCGTTCGCTCTCGGCCTTGATGTGCGCGGCGAACTGCTCAGGGGTGCCGCCGCCAAGCTCGTTGCCCTGGCCCAGCATCTGCTCGCGGATGGCCGGATCGGCCAGCGCCTTGTTGGTCACCTCGTTGAGCAGCTGGATGACGGGCCGCGGCGTGCCGGCCGGCGCCACGAAGCCCTGCCAGTTGCTGATCTCGAAGCCCGGGAATCCCTGTTCGGCCAGGGTTGGCACGTCCGGGAACTGCGGTGAACGCTGGAGGCTGGTGATGGCCAACGGACGCAGCCGGCCGGCGCGGATGTTGGCGGAGGCCGCATACATCTGCTCGAACATCATGTCCACCTGTCCGCCCATCAGGTCCATGGCCGCCGGGGCACCCCCGCGGTAGGGGATGGTCGTGATGAAGATGCCCGCGCGGGCCTTGAACATCTCGGCCGCCAGGTGGTGCGAGCCGCCGGTGCCGCCATGGGCGTACGTCAGATGACCGGGCCTTACCTTGGCGGCGGCAATCAGGTCCTTCAGCGACTTGAAGGGCGAGTCCTGCCGCACCATCAGCACCAGCGGGCCGCGCTCGATCAGGCAGATCGGCATCAGGTCCTTGATCGGGTCGAACGTCACCTTCTTGAACAGCGTCGGGTTGACCGACAGCGGTGCGAAGTTGCCCATGCCGATGGTGTAGCCGTCGGGCCTGGCGCGCACGATCGCTTCGGTACCGATGTTGCCGCCGGCACCCGAGCGGTTCTCCACCACCATGGGCACGCCCAGCAGCGGGCCCATGAAGCGGGCAAACTGGCGTGAGCGCTGGTCCGTGTTGCCGCCAGCCGGGTAGGGGCAGACGATGGTGATGGGCTTGCTCGGGTACTTGTCCTGCGCGAGGGACAGGCCGGGCAGCGCCAGCAGCGAGGTGGATTGCAGTAATTGGCGACGTTTCATGCGAGACTTCCGGTACAGGCCTGCCACGGTAGCGCGAATTGGCGGGCCACCCCATACGGACTAACCACAATCAACGCGAGGGCCCCGCCCCATGAACCTCCTTTTTATTGCCGATCCGCTGGAAAGCTTCAAGATCTACAAGGACAGCACCTTTGCCATGATGCGCGAGCTGCAGCGGCGCGGCCACCGCATCGCGGCGTGCGAGCCGCGGCACCTGGCGTGGCAGGCGGTCACTGGCGTGCAGGCGCATGTGCGCCACATCACGCTCACCGGCCATGAGGAGCGCTGGTTCCATGAGACGCCGGAAGCACCGCTGCAGCGCCTGGCCGCGCTGCGCGAGTTCGACGCCGTGCTGATGCGCAAGGACCCGCCGTTCGACAGCGAGTACTTCTACGCCACGCACCTGCTGGAGCAGGCCGAGCGCGAGGGCGCCAGGGTCTTCAACCAGCCGCGCGCGCTGCGCGACCACCCCGAAAAGCTCGCCATCCTGGAGTTCCCGCAGTTCATCGCACCCACGCTGGTCACACGCGACGCGCTGGCCATCCGTGCCTTCCATGCCGAGCACCGCGACATCATTCTGAAGCCGCTCGACGGCATGGGCGGCATGGGCATCTTCCGCGTCAAGGACGACGGCCTCAACCTCGGTGCCATCACCGAGACCTTGAACCGCGATGGCGCGCAGACCGTGATGGTGCAGAAGTTCCTGCCGGCCATTGCGCAGGGTGACAAACGCGTGCTGGTGATCGGCGGCGAGCCGGTGCCCTATTGCCTGGCACGCATTCCGCAAGGCGGCGAGGTGCGCGGCAACCTGGCGGCCGGCGGCAAGGGCGTGGCCCAGCCCTTGACGGCGCGCGACCGCGAGATCGCGGGAGCCATTGGCCCGGTGTTGGCCGCGCGTGGGCTGCTGCTGGTGGGGCTGGACATCATTGGTGACTGCCTGACCGAGATCAACGTCACCAGTCCGACCTGCTTTCAGGAGATCACCGACCAGGCCGGCTGCGACGTCGCCGCGCTGTACGCGGACGCACTGGAGCGTGCCCTGCCGCGCTAGCCACGCCTGCCTTAGCGCAGCAGCGCCAGCACACCCTGCGGCAGCTGGTTGGCCTGCGCCACCATGGCGGTGCCGGCCTGCTGCAGGATCTGGGTGCGCGACAGGTTGGCCGTCTCCTTGGCGAAGTCGGCATCCATGATGCGGCCGCGCGAGGCGCTGTTGTTCTCCACCATCACGCTGATGTTGGCAATCGCGTTCTCGAAGCGGCTCTGCATCGCGCCCAGCTTGGCACGGGCGCTGTTGACCTGGTCGATGGCCGAGTCGAACATCTTGAGGGCATACCAGGCGCCGGCCTGCTGACCCCAAGTGGTGTTGACGTCGTCGATGCTGTCCAGACCGACCTGCGTGCCCGCCGTTGCGGTGGTGCCTGTGGCCAGTCCGGTGCTGGCGGCGGTCCAGCTGCCGGTCAAGGTGAAATCGCCCACGACGCCTGTGTTGTCCTTGGCGACCGACATCAGGTTCAGGTTGTAGCTGCCTGAGGCGGTCTTCTCCAGATAGGCCGTGACGCCAGTGTCAGCCGTTTTGCGGTTGACGGCTTCGACCACCTGGCCCAGCCGCTCTTCGCCACTGGAGGCCGCGTCGATGGCATCCAGGCTGTAGGTCTGGCCGCCCGAGACCGAAATCTGCAGCGCGCCAGCCGCAATTGCGCCCAGCGAATTGACGCTGCTGGCATCGATGCCGCCGACGCCCTGGGCGGTGTAGTTGACGCTGCCCAGCTTGGCGGAGGTGGCGTTGGTGAGAGATCCCACGGTGATGTTGTCGCCCGCGCTGGCGCCCACCTGGAACACGGCCCCGGCGAAGGAGCCGTCCAGCACCTTTTGGCCGTTGAAAGTGGTGGTCTTGGCCACGCGGTCGATCTCGCTGCGCAGCTGTTTCATCTCGGCGTTGAGCGCCGTGCGGTCAGAGTCGCTGTTGGAGGCGTTGGCCGACTGCACCGCCAGCTCGCGCATGCGTTGCAGCATGTCGCCCACCTTGCCCAGCGCGCCTTCGGCGGTCTGTGCCAGCGAGATGCCGTCATTCGCGTTGCGCGCAGCGACATTGAAACCCCGTATCTGCACGCTCATGCGCTCGGCGATGGCCAGGCCGGCAGCGTCGTCCTTGGCGCTGTTGACGCGCAGGCCGGACGACAGGCGTTGCATGGACGT
>CALRMF020000319.1:0-3210 GCA_943369035.1 Curvibacter sp. AEP1-3 | reverse complement strand
GCCTGCGGGTGCTGCACCACCAAGCGTTCCAGCGTGACGCCGCTGACCGGCATGTTGTCGGCCGGGTGCACCGCGCCCCACTGGATCAGCGTGGGCAGAGCGCCGTCGTACAGGCGCTGGCCGTCATCGCGCACCGTGATCTGCCATTGCAGCAGGCCCTGGGGTGTGGCGCGTTCGGCCTGCAGCACCGTGCCGCGCTCGATGCCTTGGGCGCGCAAGGCGGCCACCGCGGCGGCCACATCCGGCACGCGGGCGACGAAGTGCGCCAGCTGCGGTCCCTGACGCTGCACGCGCTCGCGCAGCGCCACATCGTCCATGTCGAACCAGCGCCGACGCGCGGGCGGCGTGGCACCGGGGTCGATGGCGATGATCTCAAAGTAAGCGGCGGGATAGCTTGCACTGGCGATGCTGAACAGCCGGTTGTGCGTGCCCATGAGCGCATGCTGGCCACCGGGGCCGGGGGTGAGGCCCAGCGTGGCTTCGCACCACGCCACGCCCTCATTCAGCGTGGTCGCCAGCACGACCAGATGGTCGACCTCGGCGTGCGGTGCCATGCGCATCAGAGCTGCACCTGCCCGCTGATGCAGCTGACCACCTGGCCGCCGACCCAGACCTGACCTTGTGCATCGCGCTCCAGCAGCACACGGCCGGCGCGGCCGAGACACGTGCCTTGGGCGGCGAGGTAGCGCTCAGGGACATGGCCCTCGGCCATCAGCCACTGCGCCAGGCTGGCATTCAGGCTGCCGGTCACCGGGTCTTCGGTGATGCCCACCGGCGCGGCGAAGGCGCGCACCTCCAGGTCGGGCGCGGCCTGCTGCGGTGCGTCGGCCGCATGCTCGGCAAAGGCGCGTGCCTCGCGGCTCGATTTTGCTATCAAGTTAATAGCGGGTTGCGCCGTATCGACGGCGCACACGCCCACTTTTTGCTTGAGATCCTTGAGTCGCCCGTGGTCCGGCTCCAGTGCCAGCACGGTGTCCATGCTGTCGAGCAGCAGGCCCAGCCATTGCGGGCCGTTGTCCAGTTGTTGCGCGGCGCGGATCTGCGCCGGCGTGATGCCCAGCGCCTGCGCCACCTGCGCCAGCAGCGCGGGCGCTGGTGTGCTGCGTTTGAGTGGTGGGGCGGCAAAGGCCAGGTGGTGGCCGGCGCGACGGATCGTCACCAAGCCGACCGCGCATTCCTGCACGATCACGTCAGATCGCTGCGGCTTCCCTCCGTTCTCCAGCCAAGCATGGCAGCTGCCCAGCGTCGGGTGGCCGGCAAAGGGCAGCTCGGCGCCGGGCGTGAAGATGCGCACGCGGTAGTCGGCGCCGGGCTCGGTGGGCGGCAGCACGAAGGTGGTTTCCGACAGGTTGGTCCAGCGTGCGAAGTGCTGCATGGCGTCGTCACTCAGGCCAGAGCCGTCGAGCACCACGGCCAACGGGTTGCCGTAGTAAGGCGTGGCGGTGAAGACGTCGACCTGCTTGAAGGGGCGGGTACGCAGATGGTTCACAGGTTCACCTCCGTGTTGCACACTGCGGTGTGAGCTTGCTTGGGGCGGCCCGGCGCGGCGCTCATGGCTGGTGCTCCCGGATGACGGCGGCCAGGGCCGCCACGCCGCGCTGGATCTCGTCGGCGCTGGCGGTGACGAAGGACAGGCGCAGCGTGCGCGCATCGGCCGCGTCAGCATAGAAGGCGGCGCCGGGCACGAAGGCCACGCCGCGTTCCACCGCCTTGGGCAGCAGCGCCACACTGTCCATGCCCTGCGGCAGCCGGGCCCACAGGAACATGCCGCCGTCGGGGCGGTTCCAGCTCACGCCCGTGGGCATGTGCTGCTGCAGCGCGGCCAGCATGGCGTCGCGCTGCGCCTTGTACAGGGCGCGGATGCGCGGCACGTGGCGGTCGAGGAAGCCGTCTTTCATCACCTCGGCCACCACGCGCTGGTTGAAGCCGGGGCTGTGCAGGTCGGCCGCCTGCTTGGCCTGCAGCAGCTTGGGGTACAGGGCCTTGGGCGCCACGATGTAGCCCAGGCGCAGGCTGGGCGCCAGCACCTTGGAGAAGGAGCCGAGGTACAGGCAGCCTTCGGGGTTGCGCGCGGTCAGTGGTGGCGGCGGCGGCGCGTCGAACCAGAGTTCACCGTAAGGGTTGTCCTCCAGCAGCGGCAGGCCGATATCAGTGGCGCAGGCCGACAGCGCGGCGCGGCGTGCCTCGCTCAGGGTGCGGCCGGTCGGGTTCTGGAAGTTGGGCAGCACGTAGAGGAAGCGCGCCGGGCTGCCAGCGGCCTGCACGCGGCGCAGCTCGGCCACGTCCACGCCTTCGTCGTCGCTGGCCACGCTCTGGATCTGCGGCTCCATCGGTGTGAAGGCCTGCAGCGCGCCGAGGTAGGTGGGTGTTTCCACGAGGATGCGGCTGCCGTGGTCGATCAGCACCTTGGCGGCCAGGTCCAGGCCCTGCTGCGAGCCGGTAGTGATGAGCACCTGCGAGGGCTCGACGTGCCACGGCAAGGCGGCGGCCACCATCTCGCGCAGCGGGCCGTAGCCTTCGCTGGCGGCGTACTGCAGCGCGGCGGCGGCATCGTCGCGCAGCACCTTGGCGCAGGCAGCGGCGAACTCCTCGACTGGAAACGTCTTGGGCGAGGGCAGGCCGCCGGCGAAGCTGATGATGCCGGGACGTTCGGTCACCTTGAGCAGCTCGCGCAGCACCGAGGGGTTCATCTTCTCGGCGCGGGCAGACAGGACCCAGGGGGCATCGGGCCGGGCAGGCGTGGTCATGAGGCGTTTCCTTGTTCTGAAGAGGTTCTGGCGCTGGCGCGTACCGGCATTTTGCGACCGGCGAGCACGACGGCCATCACGGCCAGGCCGAAGCCCAGGGTGACGGCGTCGAGGGTCTCGCCCAGCAAGGGTACGGCAAACAGCATGGAGAGAAAGGGTTGCAGCAACTGCAGCTGGCTCACGCGCACGGTGCCGCCGAGCGCCAGGCCGCGGTACCAGGCGAAGAAGCCCAGCCACATGGAGAACACGGCCACGTAGGCAAAACCACCCCAGGCGGCAGACGCGATGGTCTGGGCCGGCCAGCTCCATAGGGTCAGCGGCAAGGTGACGGGCAGCGCCAGCAGCAGGGCCCAGCAGATCACCTGCTCGGCCGGCAGGTGCTGCGCCAGCCGCGCGCCGTAGCCATAGCCGATGGCCGCGCACAGCATGCCGGCGAGCAGCAGCAGGTCCGCCGGATGCAGCG
>CALRMF020000318.1:0-3234 GCA_943369035.1 Curvibacter sp. AEP1-3 | reverse complement strand
TAGCCGCTGAAGTCGTCACAGGTGAGGCTGCCTCTCCAGTCGCCCAGGAAGCGCCGGGCGTGTTCGCCCGAGCGCGATTCGCAGAAGTCGTAGACGACCGCCTTGATGTTCTCGAAGGCGCCCGTGGCATAGGCCCATAGGTACGCCCGGTGCGCCTTGCCGTTGCCCGGCTTGAGCATGGACACCGGCGTCTCGTCGGCATGCAGCACGCGGCGCTGCAGCAGCTCTGTCCTCATGGCGTCAACCAGTGGCTGCAACTGCACGCCACACGAGCCCACCCATTGCGCCAGCGTGGAGCGGGGGATGGCTAGGCCGGCGCGGCCGAAGATCGCTTCCTGGCGGTACAGCGGCAGGTGGTCGGCATACTTGGCCACCAGCACTTGCGCCAGTAGCCCAGTGGTAGGGATGCCTTTGTCGATGATGTGAGGATCGACAGGCACCTGGTGAATCGTCTCGCACTGGGCACAGGCCCACTTGCCCCGGATGTGGCGCTCCACCGTGAACACGCCGGGCGCGTAGTCCAGCTTCTCGGCCACGTCCTCGCCGATGCGCTTCATCTGGCAACCGCAGGCGCAGGTGGTGGACTCGGGCTCGTGGCGGATCTCGCGCCGCGACAGGTTGGCCGGCAGGGGTGCGCGTTTGGGGACTTGCTTGTCTTGGCGGCCTGCCACTGGCGGCGTGGCCTGCTCGATCTCATCGGCCACCGCCTGCAGGTCCTCATCCAGCGATTCATCGAGCAGGCTCTTCTGCTCGGCGCTGAAGCGCTCCGACTGTGCGGCGAACTTCATGCGCTTGAGCAGTGCGTTCTCGTGCGTGAGCTTGTCGATCTGCGCCTGCTTGAAGACCGCCTCTTGGCCCTGGCGTGCGATCACGCCGTCTCGCTCGGCCAGCTCACCCATCAACGACAGCAGGGCCGCTCGCATCTGCTGCGGCTCCAAGGTGTCAAGGTGGTCTGCGGTGATCACGGGAGAAGATGATGCGGCTAACATCACATTCGCGCATCGGTGCAAGCGCTGATTGCCTGGCCAACGACCGGAGCACTCAAAGTACAGTGATGACTCCAGCCTCGCCGACGTTCTTCCAGGGCAGGCCCAGCACGAGCGCATCGAACTGCGTTCGGCTGAGTGTGGCGGTGGTGGCGGCATCGCGCGGCCAGACGAACTTGCCGCTATTCAGGCGCCGGGCCGCCAGCCAGACACCGATGCCGTCGTGCACCAGCACCTTCATGCGGTTGGCTCGTCGATTGGCGAACAGATAGGCGTGGTGTGGGCGCGCTGCGCCAAAGACAGCCACTACCCGGGCGAGCGCCGTCTCGGTGCCTGCTCGCATGTCCAGCGGCTCGGTGGAGAGCCACAGCGCATCAATGCGGATCATCGGAGCCAGTCGCGCAGCCACGCTGCACATGACGCTGCATCTTCCAGGGGCCAGTTCACGGTGACTACGCTGGCGCTGCGCCGAACATCAACGCGAATCGCACGCGACACGGGCGGCGAGCTGGTCTCGGTTGCTGGGAGCTGTTCAACTGGTGGAGGCAGATTCAGCGCAACGAACTCATTCCGGGGCGCTGGCAACAGGGAGTCTGCTTGCTCGCGCATCCAGCGATGAACGATGTTGGCGTTGATTCCGTGTGCAAGCGCTACGCCGGCCACTGACGCGCCGGAGACCTGGCATTCGGCCACGATCTGGCCTTTAAGTTCCGGGGAGTAGTAGTGCCGCTTGGGGCGCTGGGCGATCGTGTCGTTCGCCATAGTGTGCGTGATGTTCATCGTGCACACGATGCCTCGACACTGGGTCTATCTCAAGATGGGATTGCCGGACGCTTACGCATGCTTGCCTATTCGGATAGGCAGATCGCATCCGAAAATTACGGAGGTTGAGGCGGAACGCTACCTGGCCGAAGACCTGAGAACCTCAATCGCCGCGACGCTGCACTACCGCCTGATCCACAGGTTCAGTTCAATCAATTCCCGGGTTGCAGCTCCACACGCACCTCGCGCGATTTGCCGGCCCGCTCCACTGACAAGACCACCACATCGCCGACCTTCCTGTCGTCTAGCCGCGCGAGCAGCTTGGCCACATCGTCCGTCGCCTGGCCATCAACATCGATGATGCGGTCGCCCGGCACGATGCCTTGCGGCGTGACTTCGACACCCGCGAGGCCGGCCTTGTGCGCTGCCGAACCAGGGGTAACACGCAACACGAACACGCCCTTGCTTCCAGTCAGCGCCAGCAGGCGCTGATTGAGCTGTTCGTCCACCTCAATGCCCAGCGCCGGACGGATGTACTTACCGGTCTTGATGAGTTGCGGGACTACGCGCATGACGGTGTCCACCGGCACGGCGAAACCAATCCCGGCCGAGGCGCCGGAGGGGCTATAGATCGCCGTGTTGATGCCGATGAGCCTTCCTGCCGAATCGAGCAGCGGCCCACCGGAGTTGCCAGGGTTGATGGCGGCGTCGGTCTGGACCAGGTGATCAATGGCCGGGCCGCCCGCTTCTCCCGGTAACGAGCGGTCGAGCGCGGAGACGATGCCGGTGGTGAGCGTCCAGTCCAGGCCAAAGGGGTTGCCGATAGCAAACACCTTCTGTCCCACCTTGAGGTCGGCACTGGTACCGACCGGCACAGCCGGCGGGCGCTTGAAACCGACGCCGATCTTGAGCACGGCGATGTCGTGCGCTGGGCTCGCCCCCACCAGCGCGGCCTGGTAGTCGCGGCCATCGGCGAGTTTGACCGTGGCTTCGGACGCGCCCTGGATAACGTGGAAGTTGGTGACGACGTGGCCGGCGTCGTCCCAGATGAAGCCCGAGCCGGTGCCACGCGGCACGGAGAAGACATTGCGCGTCCAGACGTCGCGCACCAGCTGCGCGGTGGTGATGTAGACCACCGAGGCGCGTGATTTTTCGAACAGTTCGATGGTGGCCTGTTCGTCAGCGGCCAGATCGCCACGCGGCGTGACGGTGCGCTCAGCGGCTTGGCGCGGGCTGAACCAGGCTTCGATGGCGGGCAGGAACTGCCAGAACAGCATGAGTGCTGCAACGCACGCAGTGATGACGAGCCAGCGCCGGATGAAGGGATCCGGTGCGGGGCGTGGGTACGGGTCAGGGTAGGCCATGAGAAGTCTCCTGTTGATAGGCAATCAGCGCCATAGCCCGCTCGGGCGCCAGCGCGGCGGGCGCGGCGTCACAGCGGATTCCGGCAAGAAATGGGGCGCGTGAAACGGCAAGGCTGTTACGG
>CALRMF020000317.1:0-3238 GCA_943369035.1 Curvibacter sp. AEP1-3 | reverse complement strand
ACAGCTGCACGTCCTTGGTGGTGCCCTGCGAGTCGTAGGTGGTGAAAGTCGGCGACACGTCGAAGGCCTGCGGCGAGGTCCACACCGCCGAGCCGGCGTTCAGGTTGAAGGCCAGGTCCACCTTGGTGGTGGCCGACGGCGGGTAACGGCGCGTGGTATCGATGTAAAGCGCGCCGGCACCGGCTGGCGTGGTGGTGTTGTTGTAGCCGAACAGCTTCTCACCGTTGTTGTTGACGATGTAGCCGTCGGAGTCGAGCTTGAAGATGCCGGAGCGGCTGTAGAGCGACGGCTTGTCACGGTCCAGGCCCTGGGCGTTGAGCGGGATCAGCGGAAAGAAGCCGTCGCCATTGATTGCAATGTCCAGCGTGTTGCCGGTGACCGAGATGTTGCCTTGCGAGAACTCCTGCGAAATAGCCGAGACTTCCACACCGATACCGGTCTGGCCACCGGAGCCGCCGGCACCCAGGGTGGAGGCAATCACCTCGGCGAATTCAGCACGCGAGCGCTTGGCGCCGGCGGTGTTGGCGTTGGCGATGTTGTTGCCGATGACGTCCAGGTTCTTGCTGGCAGCGTTCAAGCCGGAGAGGCCGGTCTGGAAACTCATGATCTAGGCTCCTTGATGGAAGATGTCTGACAGGAATGGGGGCGATGTTCAGTAGATGGCGGCGACGTCGCTGTAGCTGACGCTCTTGCCGCTCAGCAGGTTGAGCTTGAGCACACCGCCCTCGCTGCTGACGGACTCGACGGTCTCGACCGTCATCGGGCGGGCGGAAACGGCGGCATTGCCGTTCTTGGCACTGACCGACAGCTTGACCGTCTGGCCCTGGTAAGCCGAGGCATCCCAGGTGAAAGCGTGCTGGCCGGCTTCGCGGGCGCCGAGGTCGAAGGTGTCAATCACCTGCCCGCCGGGGGTGCGCAGCTCGACCGTGACGGAGCTGGCGCTCGACGACAGCTCGACGGCGCCGGCGGCCACACCGTTGCTGACGCGCAGCGTGTCGCCGGCCAGCATCACCTCATGACCGATCATGTTGGCGCCCTGCAGGATCTGCATCGACATGAACTGCGATGACATGGATTTCATGGTCTCGTTGAGCTGGCTGATGCCGGTGACCGTGTTGATCTGGGCCATCTGGCTGGTCATCTGCGCGTTGTCCATCGGATTCATGGGATCCTGGTTGTTCAACTGCGCCACCAGCAGCTTGAGGAAGCGGTCCTGCATCTCCGACGCGTCGAGCGTCGTCAGGGTCTTGGCACTGGAGGTGCTGGAGGTCGTGCCGGCCGAGCCCGCGGAAGAGACGGTAGTCATGTGTTTTCCTTCTGGGCTTACTGACCCATCTGCAGGGTCTTGAGCAGCAGCGTCTTGGCGGTGTTCATGACCTCGACGTTGTTCTGGTAGGAGCGCGAGGCGGAGATCATGTTGACCATCTCCTCGACGGCGTTGACGTTGGAGTGCGTCACGTAGCCCTCGGCATCCGCCATCGGGTGGCTGGGGTCGTGCACGCGCTTGCCGGGCTCCTGGTTTTCCTTGATGTCGCGGACCTTGACGCCGGCTGAGGCCTGCGAGTCCATCAGCACGGTCTCGAACACGACCTGGCGGCCCTTGTAGACCTTGCCGTCCGGACCGGCCACGGCATCGACGTTGGCCAGGTTGCTGGCCACCACGTTGAGGCGCTGCGACTGCGCGCTGACCGCGCTGCCAGAGACACCGAAGATGGAGAACATGGACATGGCGAAACTCCTGAACCTTGCAGTGAATGGGTTACTGGCCCTGGATCGCGCTCAAGAGCGTCTTGGCGCTGCCGTTAATGAAACGGAGGGTGGATTCGTAGCGCACTGAGTTGTCGACAAAGTTCGCGCGTTCGCGATCCAGGTCAACGCTGTTGCCGTCCAGGGATGGCTGGCTTTGCGGGGCGTAGGCCAGACGCGCGCCGTTGCCCAGTTCGCCAGTGCTGCTGGCCAGCGGAATGTGACGGCTGTTGGAGGCGTTGGGGCCCAGGCGTGCCGCAGCAGGCTGTGCGGAGTTGCCCATGGCGTTGGCCATGGCTTCGCGGAAGTTCACGTCCCGCGCCACATAGCCCGGTGTGTCGGCGTTGGCGATGTTGCTCGCAATGACGCGCTGGCGCTCGGCGCGCACCACCAGTGCCTTGGCATGGAAGTCCAGGTTGTTGGTCATCTGTGCAAACATGAATCGCCCCTTTCGTATCGGCGCTACAGCGGCATCTGGAGCCGCTGGCGTACGGAAATTATGGGAAGAACTTGAATTTGCGAGCCGGGGAAATGCGGGCCAATTCGCCCTCATTTGCTGGATTTGCCCGTGGCGGGCCTGCCTATAGTTGCACGGTAGGGGGAGTCTCCCCGGCAGCCCTTGCAGAGGGGTGCCGCCCGTCATAGGAAGCATCACATGTCTGTACATATTTCGCTGAATCCTTTCAGCCGCGGCTGGCGTCTTGCGCTGATCGCGTGGATGGCCGGCCTGCAGTTGCTGGGCCTGACCGCCCAGGCGCAGACCGCGTCAGCGGAGCCGGACTACTTGGGCTCCACGCGTCGCTGGCTGGACCAGGCGGTGGCGGAGGTCCAGTCGGCCGCGGCGGCGCCGTTGCGCATGGAGGTGCATGTCGGCACGCTCGACAGCCGTTTGCGCCTGGCGCCCTGCGCCCGCGTTGAGCCCTATCTGCCGGCAGGCACCCGCCTGTGGGGGCGCAGCCGCCTCGGATTGCGCTGCGTTGACGGCGTGAGCCGCTGGAACGTGTTCCTGCCGATCACCATCAAGGCCGTGGGGCAGGCCTGGGTGCTGCGCCGCGACGTGCAGCCCGGCGCCGTGCTCGGAGCGGATGATGTGATGGAGGCCGAGGTGGATTGGGCCGAAGATCCCAGTCCCATCGTGGCCGATCCGGCTCAGTGGGTCGGTCAGGTGGCGGTGCGCGCCTTGGGCACCGGGCAGGCGTTGCGCCAGAACATGGTGCGTCCGGCTCAGGTATTCCAGGCCGGCGCCCAGGTTCGCGTGGTGGCCCAGGGGGCCGGTTTCCAGATCACGGCTGACGGCCAGGCGGTGTCGCCCGGCATCGTGGGGCAACAGGCCCGCGTCCGGATGGACAATGGCCGCGTGATGTCCGGCAAGGTGCTGGATGCACGTGGCGCAATTAGCGTTACGTATTGATAAGCTGCTTTCCGAGGCCTGATGCGATGAAGTGCTCAGGCCGCAAGTCATCCTTGAACCACTCCCGGATACGCATCCAGG
>CALRMF020000316.1:0-3242 GCA_943369035.1 Curvibacter sp. AEP1-3 | reverse complement strand
AAGGCATGCCAGCCAGCCTGCCGGTGCAGAAAGTTGAGCGCCGCAGCGTGGCCCTCCGCGAGGTCCATCACATGGATGTAGTCGCGCACACCGGTGCCATCTGCCGTCGGGTAGTCGTTGCCGAGCACGTCCAGCGCCACCCGCCGACCTGCGGCCACCTGAGCCATCAGCGGCATCAGGTTGTTCGGGGTGCCGCTCGGCAACTCGCCCAGCAGGCCGCTTTCGTGCGCACCGACCGGGTTGAAGTAGCGCAGGCAGGCAATCCGCCACGCCGGGTCTGAACTCGCGACATCCGACAGCATCTCCTCGATGTGCAGCTTGCTGCGGCCGTAAGGGTTGGTCGCGCTGGTGGGGTGCGCCTCGTCCAGGGGCAGGTAGCGGGGCTCGCCATAAATGGTTGCACTGCTGCTGAACACCAGCGTGTACACCGCGGCAGCCTCCATGGCCTGCACCAGGCTGATGGTGCCCTGCACGTTGTTGGCGTAGTACGCGACCGGCGCCTGAACCGACTCGCCGACCGACTTCAGCCCGGCGAAATGGATGACGGCGTCGATCTTGTGCGTCAGCAGCGTGTTGACCAGGAGCGGCGTGTCGCGAATATCGCCCTTCACGAACGGCAAGGCTTCACCCACAACCTCGGCCAGACGGTCGACGACCTCAACACTGCTGTTGCTCAGGTTGTCCAGCAACACCACCTGGTGTCCGCACTGCGCCAAAGCGACAGCCGTATGACTGCCGATATAGCCCGTGCCGCCGGTAAGCAGAACGTTCATGACCCAACCCCAACGAAGCCCTACCGCTTCTTTTTCTTCGTGCACACGGGAAATCCGCCGCCGAATTTGTTATTTCTGACAGTTAAGTCAGTTTTATTGCTAAATGTGATAAATTCTACCCCAAATTTGTTGACCACACAACATACCGGCTCATCCTGCGACAATCGGACCATGAGCAACGCCTACATCCTCACCTTCTCCTGCCCCGACCGACTGGGTCTGGTGCATGCCGTCTCCGGATTCCTGCTGGACCATGGCGGCAACATCGAAGAAGCGGCGCAGTACAACGACCACGCCACCGGCCTGTTCTTCATGCGCGTGCAGTTCTCCTGCACCCAGGTGTCTTATGAGGATCTGCAGGTCCAGCTCAAGCTGTTTGCCGAGCCCTACGCCATGCAGTGGAGCCTGCACCCGGCCAGCCAGGCGATGCGGACCGTCATCATGGTCAGCAAGGAAGGCCACTGCCTGAACGACCTGCTGTTCCGCTGGAAGATCGGCCTGTTGCCGATCGACATCCGGGCCATCGTCTCCAACCACCGCGACTTCTACCAGCTGGCGGCCAGCTACAACGTGCCTTTTCACCACATTCCCGTCACGGCGGCGACCAAGCTACAGGCGGAAGCGAAGCAGTACGAGGTGATCCAGGCCGAGAACGCCGAGCTGGTGGTTCTGGCGCGCTACATGCAGGTGCTGTCTGACGACCTGTGCCGCAAGCTCTCAGGCAAGGCCATCAACATCCACCACAGCTTCCTGCCCAGCTTCAAGGGCGCCAAGCCTTACTACCAGGCGCACGACCGTGGCGTGAAGCTGATCGGTGCCACCGCCCACTACGTGACGGCCGACCTCGACGAAGGCCCGATCATCGAGCAGGACGTGGCCCGCGTGGACCACAGCAAGACGGTGGAGGACCTCACGGCCATCGGCCGCGACACCGAAAGCCAGGTCCTGGCACGCGCCGTGAAGTGGCACAGCGAACACCGCGTGCTGCTCAATGGCCACAAGACGGTGATCTTCAAGTAAGCCGCCACCCAAAAAAAACGCCCCGGGTCGTGCGACCCGGGGCGTTTTTGCTTTCCGCAATCGGGAATATCAGGCCGCGGCTGCCACTTTTTCCGTGAAGCCCAGCTTGTCCAGCGCCTCGGACAACTGCCCCACGCTGCGGTCGGGATTGTGCAGCTTGTCCAGACCGAAGAGGCCAATGCGGAAGCTGCTGAAATCGGCCGGCTCGTCACACTGCAGCGGCACGCCGGCGGCGGTCTGCAGGCCCAGGCCCAGGAACTTCTTGCTGTTCTGGACTTCGGGGTCGGTGGTGTAGCTGACCACCACGCCCGGCGCCTGAAAACCGGCTGCGGCCACGCTGACAAAACCGCGGCGCTCCAGCAGGGCCCGCACCTTGGCCCCCAGGGTGATCTGTTCCTGGCGCACCTTATCGAAGCCGTATTCCTTGGTCTCACGCATCACCTGGTCCAGGCGGGCCAGCGCGTCGGTCGGCATGGTGGTGTGGTAGGTATGGCCACCGTTCTCATAGGCTTCCATCACCTGCAGCCACTTCTTGAGATCGGCCGCGAAGCTGGTGCTGGTGGTGCCGTCGATCGCCTGGCGGGCGCGTTCGCTGAGCATGACCATGGCGCAGGCCGGCGAGCCGCTCCAGCCCTTTTGCGGCGCGCTGACCAGCACGTCCACCCCGGTGGCCTGCATGTCCACCCACATGCAGCCGGAAGCGATGCAGTCAAGCACAAACAGGCCGCCAACCTCATGCACGGCGTCGGCGACCTTGCGAAGGTAGTCGTCAGGCAGCATCATGCCGGCGGCCGTTTCGACGTGGGGAGCGAACACCACATCGGGCTTCTGGGCCTTGATGGCTCCAACCACCTCATCCACCGGGCACGGCACCCAGGGTGCCTGCGATCCCGTACCGACTCGACGGGCCTTGAGCACCGTGGCCGAAGCCGGGATGCTGCCCATCTCGAAGATCTGGGTCCAGCGGTAGCTGAACCAGCCGTTGCGAATGACCAGGGTCTTCTTGCCGGTGGCGAACTGACGCGCCACGGCTTCCATGCCGAAGGTGCCGCTGCCCGGCACCAGCACCGCCGACCTGGCGTGGTAGACCTCCTTGAGGATGCTGGAAATGTCCTTCATCACGCCCTGGAAGCGCTTGGACATGTGGTTGAGGGCGCGGTCGGTATAGACGACGGAAAATTCCAGCAACCCGTCCGGGTCAACATGGGGCAGCAAGCCTGGCATAACAGTCTCCGGTTGTGCGTTTCTTCGTGAAACTTACAACCAGCTTAGCACGCCGGCCAAGACCTCGGCATACGGGGTATTACCCGGCAGGGTGCTCGCCCATCCGCTCGCCGAGACGGATCGCACGCGCCGGCTGCCACGCCGGGTTGAAGCGGATCTGCCCTTGCGGCCACAACAGCACCACCGTGGACCCGAGCAGAAAGCGCCCCATCTCCTGCCCCTGCT
>CALRMF020000315.1:0-3259 GCA_943369035.1 Curvibacter sp. AEP1-3 | reverse complement strand
GGCCATGCGGCCGTTGCCGCCCGTCTTGGGGTTGACCACCACCACCTGCACGCCGGGCTTGATCAGGTCGTCCCAGTCGCGGATAGCCTTCGGGTTGCCTTGGCGCACCAGGAACAGCATGGTGGAGGTGGTGGGCGCGGCATTGTTCGGGAAGCGCTTGGCCCAGTCGGCCGCCACCAGGCCCTTGGAGGCCAGGAACTCGATGTCGGTGGTGGTGTTCATGGTCACCACGTCGGCGTCCAGGCCGTCGGCCACCGCACGCGCCTGCGCGCTGGAGCCACCGTGGGCCTGGTCGATCTTGATGTCCTTGCCCGTGGTTTTCTTGTAGTGGGCCGTGAAGGCGGCGTTGTAGTCCTTGTAGAACTCGCGCGCCACGTCGTAGGAGGCGTTCAGCAGCGTCTGAGACGCTACAAAATTGCTAGCTGTCAGCGCAACAGCAGCAAGGGAAAGCGTGGTTATTTGCTTGAATTTCATGGTGAATGCAGTCGTTTGTTGCAACGTAGGAAGGTATTGTCTGGAGTGAGCCGGAAAACCCAAACTATTGTTTTGTGCTTAGTTAATAACCAGCGCGACTAAGCGCCAGTTCAGGCGGCGTGCAGAGACGCCTTCGATTCCAGCTGGGGTGCGGTGTCGACTGCAGCACTGGCCACGGGGGTCAGCCCGCCCTCGCCCACCAGCGACTGCAGCAAGGCCACGCCCAGCGGCCATTCGCCGTGGCCGGACTCGACGTTGATGTGGCCGGCGTCCGGCACACGCACGAACTCGCTGCCCCAGTTGCGCGCGTAGGCACCGGCAAGGCGGATCGGGCAGAACGGATCGTTGCTGCTGGCGACCAGGATGCTGCGGTAAGGCAGCTTGCGGCTGGGCACCGGTGCAAAGTCCGCCAGCACCGCGCGGCGCTCCGGATCGGCAGGTGCCACCAGCAGGGCGCCGCTGATGCGCGCCTCCACCTCCGGCGGCAGATGGAGGGCGGTAATGCAGCCCAGGCTGTGCGCCACCACCACGACCGGGCCCGGCTGGGCCAGGATGGTGCGGCCCAGCATCTCCACCCAGGGGGCGCGTGCCGGCGTCAGCCAGTTGTCCTGCCGAACCCGCACGGTGTGGGCGTAGCGCTGCGCCCACAGGCTTTGCCAGTGGCCGGGGCCGGAATCTCGCCAACCCGGAACGATGATGATGCGCGTGCTCATGGTGCTTGCTGATGAATGAGTTGGCATTCTGGGGAACAAGCCTGGAAAACCAAACGAACAAATACTTGTTTGCTTATTCCTCCAGCGCATACCTCACTTGCGCGTGTAGATCTGGTCGAACACCGCGCCATCGGCGAAGTGCGCCTTGCTCGCCTGGTCCCAGCCGCCAAAAGCCTGGTCGATCGTGAACAGGTTCAGCTTGGGCAGCTGCCGGGCGTACTTGGCCTGGGCCTTGGCCGAAATCGGGCGGTAGAAGTGCTTGCCGATGAGGTCCTGCGCTTCTTCGGTGTAGAGGAACTGCAGATAGGCCTCGGCCAGCTTGCGGGTGCCCTTGCGGTCCACGTTGCGGTCCACCACGGTCACCGGCGGCTCGGCCAGGATGCTCAGGGACGGGTAGACGAAGTCCACTTTGCTGCCGAATTCCTTCTCCAGCAGGTAGGCCTCGTTCTCCCACGAAATGAACACGTCACCCTGGTTGCGCTGGGCGAAGGTGACCGAGGCGCCGCGCGCACCGGTGTCGAGCACCGGCACGTTGGCGTACAGCTTGGTGATGAACTCCCGGGCCTGGGCATCACCGCCGTACTTGCGCCGGGCGAATTCATAGGCCGCCAGGTAGTTCCAGCGCGCACCACCCGAGGTCTTGGGATTGGGCGTGATCACGCTGATGCCCGGTTTCACCAGGTCATCCCAGTCCTTGATGCCTTTGGGGTTGCCCTGGCGCACCACCAGCACGATGGTCGAGGTGTAGGGCGATGCGTTGTGCGGCAGGCGCTTTTGCCAATTCTTGGGAATCCAGCCGCCGTTCCTGTGCAGGGCATCGACGTCACCGGCCAGCGCCAGCGTCACCACGTCGGCTTCCAGCCCGTCGATCACCGAGCGCGCCTGCTTGCCCGAGCCACCATGCGACTGTTTGATGAGCACGTCCTGCCCCGTCGTGGCTTTCCAGTGCCGTGTGAAGGCCTGGTTGATCTCGACATAGAGTTCGCGCGTCGGGTCGTACGACACGTTGAGCAGGGTCTGGACGGGCTGCGCCAACGTGGCGAAGGCTGCCCCTGCCACGGCGAAGGCCAATGAAAGCTTGATAAAGTTGCGGCGTTGTTGCATGAGTGTTCCTTTTCAGATCGTTGGAAAGATGTCGCGACGAAAAGGATTCTGGAAACTCATGACGAAAACTGGAACGAATATGTTTTCAGTTCGATATTTCCTAAACATCTGAGAGCAAGAGGCTGCATATGGCACGCATGGTGAACTGCATCAAACTGGGCAAGGAAGCCGAAGGACTGGACTTCCCGCCCTACCCCGGCGAACTGGGCAAGCGCATCTGGGAGAACGTGAGCAAGGAAGCCTGGGCGGCCTGGCTCAAGCACCAGACCATGCTGGTCAACGAGAACCGCCTGAACCTGGCCGATGCCCGCGCCCGCCAGTACCTGGCCCGCCAGATGGAGAACCATTTCTTCGGCAGCGGCGCCGATGCCGCCGCGGGCTACGTGCCGCCGAGCGCCTGATTCCCCTCCCCCCTTCGTTTCCGTGACGCCCCAGGCACACCTGGCCTTGCTGCAAAGGTGCGGCCTGCCGCAGGCCTGGGCCGGGCAGACCGTCTGGCGCCTGCTCGACACCCATTTCGACCCAACCCGCCTGCTCGCCACCTGGAAAGCGTGGCAAGACGATGCCGGGCGCCCGCGCCTGCTGCACTTCGTGGCTTGTGCGCCGCAGGTGCCCACGGTGGCCGAACTGCAGCACGCGGCGGCCGGCTCACCCGAGCTGCAGGTGCTGTGCCGGCAACTGCTGCCGCACTGGCATGGCCTGCTGCCCGGCTTTCACCGCCTATCGCTGGCGCAGGGCCGGCTGCAGCTGACCCTGTGCATCGGCGAGCTGCAAGCCGTGCTGGGCGAGCAGCAGTTCGCGGCCGACAGTGTGGTGTTCGATGCACATACAGCGTGGGATCGCTGGCACGTCAAGGCCTTGGCACGCTGCTGCCGCCGCGGCACGCAACTGCTTGCCGAGAGCCTGCCCGCCGCGCAACGCGAGCTGCTGGCACACGCCGGTTTCCGGGGCGACGAGCCAGCCCTGCG
>CALRMF020000314.1:0-3282 GCA_943369035.1 Curvibacter sp. AEP1-3 | reverse complement strand
GATCACCACCTCGCCCTCCTCCACCCGGCCGTGGAACAGGTTCACGTCGCCCAGGAAGCCGTAGACAAAGGGGCTGGCCGGCTGGTCCCAGACCTGCTGCGGCGTGCCGATCTGCTCCACGCGGCCCTGGTTCATCAGCACCACGCGGTCGGCCACCTCCAGCGCCTCCTCCTGGTCATGGGTCACGAAGATGCTGGTGACGTGCAGCTCGTCGTGCAGGCGGCGCAGCCAGCGGCGCAGCTCTTTGCGCACCTTGGCGTCCAGCGCGCCGAAGGGCTCGTCCAGCAGCAGCACCTTGGGCTCCACGGCCAGCGCGCGCGCCAGGGCAATGCGCTGGCGCTGCCCGCCGGAGAGCTGCGAGGGGTAGCGATCGGCCAGCCAGTCCAGCTGCACCAGGTTCAGCAGTTCGTGCACCTTGGCCTTGATCTGCGCTTCGCTCGGGCGCTGGGCGCGCGGCTTCATGCGCAGCCCGAAGGCCACGTTGTCGAACACTGTCATGTGGCGAAACAGCGCATAGTGCTGGAACACGAAGCCCACGTTGCGCTCACGCACATGCACCTCGGTCGTGTCTTCGCCGCTGAACAGGATGGCACCCTGGTCGGGCGTCTCCAGGCCGGCGATGATGCGCAGCAGTGTGGTCTTGCCGCAGCCCGAGGGGCCCAGCAGCGCCACGAGTTCACCGGACTCGATGTCCAGGCTGACGTCGTTCAACGCCTGGAAGGCGCCAAACTGCTTGCTGATGTTGCGGATTTCGATGCTCATTTTGACTCCTGCAGAGCCGCCTCAAAGGAGGCAAGCGCCCCCTCGGGGGGCAGCGAACGAATGTGAGCTTGGGGGTACATATTTCTGGCTTTCTCAGGAAACGACCACGGGATTGGCGGCGGGCGCGAGACGCGCATTCGGGTTCTCGGGCGGCAGTTCGGCCGCAGCCTTGAGTTCGCGCTCGTGGCGCCACTCGACGACGGACTTGATGACCAGGGTGACCAGCGCCAGCAGTGCCAGCAGCGAGGCAACGGCGAAGGCCGCCACCGACTGGTACTCGTTGTAGAGCACCTCCACGTGCAGGGGCATGGTGTTGGTCTGGCCGCGGATGTGGCCCGAGACGACCGACACGGCACCGAACTCACCCATGGCGCGCGCATTGCACAGGATGACGCCGTAGATCAGGCCCCACTTGATGTTGGGCAAGGTCACATGCCAGAAGGTCTGCCAGCCGGTGGCACCCAGCACGATGGCCGCCTGCTCCTCTTCGTTGCCCTGCGCCTGCATCAGCGGAATGAGCTCACGCGCGATGAAGGGGAAGGTCACGAAGACGGTGGCCAGCACGATGCCGGGCACGGCAAAGATGATCTTGATGTTGTGCTCGGCCAGCCAGGGGCCGAGCCAGCCCTGCGCGCCGAAGACCAGCACGTAGATCAGGCCGGCCACCACGGGCGAGACCGAGAACGGCAGGTCCACCAGCGTGGTCAGGAAGGCCTTGCCGCGGAATTCGTACTTGGCAATGGCCCAGGCGGCCGCCACGCCAAACACCAGGTTCAGCGGCACGGCAATGGCGGCGGTGATGAGGGTCAGGCGGATGGCGGCCCAGGCGTCAGGCTCCTTCAAGGCCTCCCAATAGGCGTCCCAGCCCTTGCGCAAGGCCTCAGTGAACACCGCCGCCAGCGGCAGCAGCAAGAAGAGGAACATGAACGCCAGCGCCACACCGATCAGGCTGTAGCGCACCCAGGCCGGCTCGGTGGTGCCGGCGCGGGCGTTGCGGATGGTCTGCTTGCTCATACCGGGGCTCCCGAGCGCTTGCGCTGCCAGGACTGCAGGCTGTTGATCACGAGCAGCAGGATGAAGGAGAACAGCAGCAGCACGGTGGCCACCGCGGTGGCACCGGCGTAGTCGTATTGCTCCAGCTTGCCGATGATGATGAGCGGCGTGATCTCGGACACCATGGGCATGTTGCCGGCAATGAAGATCACCGAGCCGTACTCCCCGATGGCGCGGGCAAAAGCCATGGCAAAGCCGGTGAGCAGCGCCGGCGTGATGGACGGCAGGATGACATGGCGGAAGGTCTGCCAGCGGGTGGCGCCCAGGCTGGTGGCAGCCTCCTCCAGCTCCTTCTCCGTGTCCTCCAGCACCGGCTGCACCGTGCGCACCACGAACGGCAGGCCGATGAAGATGAGCGCAATCACCACACCATTCGGGTTGAAGGCCAGCTGGATGCCATACGGCTCGAAGAACTGCCCCACCCAGCCGTTGCCGGCCAGCAGGGCCGTGAGCGAGATGCCGGCCACCGCCGTGGGCAGCGCAAACGGCAGGTCCACCAGGGCGTCCACGATCTTCTTGCCCGGAAAGCTGTAGCGCACCAGCACCCAGGCCACCAGCAAGCCGAAGACCAGGTTGACGCCGGCCGCGATCAGCGAGGCGCCGAAGGTCAGCCGGTACGAGGCCAGCACACGCGGCGAACTCACCGCCGCCCAGAACTGCTCCCCGCTCAGCGTGAAGGTCTTGAAGACCAGGGCCGAGAGCGGGATCAGCACGATCAGGCTCAGGTACAGGATGGTGTAGCCCAAAGTGAGATTGAAGCCGGGCAGCACGCGCCGCGGGGCCCGCTTCTGGGGCACCGCAGCCGCCGGCAGCGGCAGCGAAGAAATGGCAGTACTCATGGTTTTTCGTCGTGGGCCACCGCGGAACCGGCTGTGCCGGGCCGCTGAAGGCGCCCCCTTGAAGGCGGGGCGCCAAAGGCGTTTCGGGGGTGGGTCACTTCACGGTGTAGAGCTGGTCGAACTTGCCGCCGTCATTGAAGTGCACCTTCTGCGCCTCGGCCAGGCTGCCGAAGTAATCCTGCACAGTGAAGAACTGGATCGGCTTGAAGGTGGCAGCGTGCTTCTTGAGCACATTGGCATTGCGCGGGCGCAGCGCGTGCTTGGCCGCGATCTCCTGCGCCTCATCCGAGTACAGGTAGTCCAGGTAGGCGCGCGCCAGCTCGCCCGTGCCCTTCTTGGCCACGGTGCGCTCCACCACGGCCACCGGGTTTTCCGCCACGATGCTGGAGGACGGATGGATGGCATCCACCTTGCCGGCGCCGAACTCGCGATCCACCGACACCACCTCGGATTCGAAGGTGATCAGCACATCGCCGATGTTGCGTTGCAAGAAGATGGTGGTGGCGTCACGCCCGCCTTTGGCCAGGATGGGCACGTTCTTGTACAGCTTGGCCACGAACTCGGCCGCTTGGGCGTCCGTGCCGCCCTTCTTGCGCACCGAGCCCCAGGCCGCCAGATAGGCCATGCG
>CALRMF020000313.1:0-3285 GCA_943369035.1 Curvibacter sp. AEP1-3 | reverse complement strand
ATCAGGTCGGCGCGCAGCGTCAGCAGCTCCTCGCCCAGCTTCTGCAGCTCGGCGCTTTCGCGCTTGAGGTCGGTCTTGCTGATCTCGGTGTCGCCTTTGAGCTCGCGCTTGAGCTCGAGGTCGAGCTCGCTGCCTTCGGCGACGAACTGGCCTCTGACGAAATAGCCTTTTTTCGGTTTGCGTGACATGTGGGGGGAATCCGGTTGGCGCGGTGGGGTTGCGCACGGCCAAGTATCATAGCCTCCGCTATGAACAAACCCCATGCCAGCGTTGTGACCCGCGCCTCCTCCCGTACCGACAGCGGCTTCAGCTACAGCCGTGCCTTCTTTGAAGACCTGGTGGACACGGCCCTGGCGCACGCCCGCAAACTCGGCGCCACCGATGCCGGCGCCGAGGCGTCCGAAGGCTGCGGCCTGAGTGTTTCGGTGCGCAAGGGCGAGCTGGAGAACGTGGAGCGCAACCGCGACAAGTCGCTCGGCGTCACGGTCTATGTCGGGCACCGCCGCGGCAACGCCAGCACCTCCGATTTCTCGCGTGCCGCCATCGAGCAGACGGTGCAGGCGGCGTTCGACATCGCGCGCTTCACCGCCGAAGACCCGGTGGCCGGCCTGCCGGAAACAGCAGATGTGGTGCGCCACGACGAGGCCGGGCGCGAGCTGGACCTCTTTCACCCCTGGACGATCACGAGCGAGCAGGCGGCCGAGATCGCCCGCGCCACCGAGGCGGCGGCCTTCGCCACTGACCGCCGCATCGCCAACAGCGAGGGCGCCGCGGTGTCGGCGCAGCAGTCGCACTTCTTCAGCGCCCACACCCACGGCTTTCGTGGTGGCTACGCCAGCTCGCGCCACTCCATCTCGGTGTCGCCCATTGCCGGCCGCGGCGACGACATGCAGCGTGACTACTGGTACAGCTCGCAGCGCCACCCCGAAGACCTGGCGCTGCCCGAAGCCATCGGTCGCTACGCCGCCGAGCGCGCGCTCAGTCGGCTGAAGGCACGCAAGATCAGCACGCGCGAGGTGCCGGTGCTGTTCGAGTCGCCGCTGGCCGCCGGCCTGCTCGGTGCGCTGGTGCAGGCGCTCAGCGGCGGGGCGCTGTACCGCAAGAGTTCCTTTCTGCTCGATTCTCTCGGCAAGCCCGTGTTGCCGAAGCACATCGACATCCTGGAAGATCCCTTCGTGTTGCGCGGCAAGGGCAGCTCGCCGTTCGACGAGGAGGGCGTGCGCGTGCAGGCTCGCCACGTGGTGGAGGCCGGGCGCGTGCAGGGTTATTTCCTTAGCAGCTACTCGGCGCGCAAGCTGGGCATGAAGACCACCGGCAACGCCGGCGGTTCGCACAACCTGTTCATGACCTCGCGCCTGACGAAGCCGGGCGACGACCTCGATGCCATGCTGCAGAAGCTCGGCACCGGTCTCTTCGTGACCGAACTGATGGGCCAGGGCGTGAACTACGTCACCGGCGACTATTCGCGCGGCGCCAGCGGCTACTGGGTGGAGAAGGGGCGCATTGCCTACCCGGTGCACGAGATCACGATTGCCGGCAACATGAAGGACATGCTCAAGGGCATCGAGGCCGTGGGGGCGGATGCCTACAACTACGGCGCCAAGACGGTCGGCTCCATCCTCATCAACCGCATGAAGGTGGCGGGGAGCTGAGGCCATGGAGCCGCGTGCGCCCCTGAAGTGGTCGCGTCTGTTCCAGCTGCGTCATCCACTGTTCTGGCTGTTGGTGGCGCTCAACGGGCTGTCCGCCGTGCTGTCCTGGATCGTGCAGAACAAGCCGCTCAACACCCTCGGGCTGGGGCTGCTCACGGTATTCCTGCTCAGCAATGCGCTGGCCAGCCTGTGGCTGGGCGCACGGCTGTTGCGCGAGGGGTCGCCCGCGCAGGACAAGTCGTGAACGCGGGGTCCGCGGTGGCGGCGGACCCGGGCGTCATCAGCCCGCCAGCGCGGCCTTGACGGCGGCCGAGACCTGGCCCATCTCGGCCTTGCCGGCCAGGCGGGTCTTGACCACGCCCATGACCTTGCCCATGTCGCCCGGCCCCTTGGCGCCGAGTTCGGCCACGATGGCCTTCACTTCGGTGGCCACTTCCTCGGCGCTCATGCGCTGCGGCAGGTAGGCTTCCAGCACCTTGATCTCGGCGCTCTCCTTGTCGGCCAGGTCCTGACGGCCGGCCTGGGTGAAGGCGGCGACCGAATCCTTGCGCTGCTTGATCAGCTTGTCGACCACGGCGACCACGGCCACGTCGTCGAGCGTGATGCGTTCATCCACTTCCTTCTGCTTCATGGCAGCCTGCAACAGGCGGATGGTGCCCAGGCGCTCGCTGTCCTTGGCGCGCATGGCGGCCTTCATGTCTTCGGTGATCTGGTCTTTCAGGGACATGGCAACTCCTCTGGTCAGTCGAGGACAGGGCTGGCGGCCGTGCCGCGGGCGCCTGTCCTGCACGGTTTCAGGACGGAAAAAAACAAAACCCGCGCCTGGCGTCCCGGGCACGGGTCTGTGCAATCGTTGTGAGGTCGGTGACCCCGTGGCGATCAGTACAGCTTCTTGGGCAGCTGCATCGAACGGATGCGCTTGTAGTTGCGCTTCACTGCGGCAGCTTTCTTGCGCTTGCGCTCGGCGGTCGGCTTCTCGTAGAACTCGCGGGCGCGCAAGTCGGTCAGCAGGCCGAGTTTTTCAATGGTGCGCTTGAAGCGGCGCAGAGCAACGTCAAACGGCTCGTTCTCTTTAACACGGATGGTCGTCATTACGTAATGGTTTCCAAAATGGGCGGCCAGAGGGTGGGCAGGAAGATCGGGCCTGCTCGCCATGTACCGCAATATGCCCCGCCTGTAACTAGTATTTGGCCGGCAGGGCTATGCCAGCAAAGTCCAACATTATAGCGGCTTGCGCCAATCCGGCAACCGCCCGACCCGTCAGGGCCGCCGCAGGCGGCCTGCCCCTGGAGGGGCAGCGGCCCCCCACACAGTGCGGGCCGCGGGGGGGAAACCTCATCCAGCCCGCAGGGCCTGGGCGAGCGCCACGCCACAGGCGTGGGCGCTCGCCCAGGCCCACTGGAAGTTGTAACCGCCCAGCCAGCCCGTCACGTCCACCACCTCGCCGATGAAGTACAGCCCAGGCTGTGTCTGCGCTTCCATCGTCTGGCTGGAGAGCTCGCGCGTATCGACGCCGCCGGCCGTGACCTCGGCCTTGGCATAACCCTCGGTGCCGGTGGGCGTGAGCTCCCAGCGCGCCAGCCGGTCGGCCAGCGCGGCCAGTGCCTTGTCGGCTGCCTCGTTCACCGGGCGT
>CALRMF020000312.1:0-3309 GCA_943369035.1 Curvibacter sp. AEP1-3 | reverse complement strand
GTGGGAGGATGCGTTGTGCGAAACGGTCGAGGACGAGGAAGACAACGAGACCCAGCCGCAGGCACCCTATGCCTGGATGCGCAATGGCGGCGAGATTGCTGACGACTACGACGACAGTGACGACGCCAAAGAGCACGAGATCGAAGCCTTCAAGGCCCAGCGTGCTGCGCGGGCCAAGGCCGCGGCGGAGGGTGCCTTGCCCAAGCAGCGCCGGCGCCGGGCCGAGTTTGCCGACCAGCAGGTGACGCCGGTTTTCCCGCTGATCACAGGCGACCTGTCCTTCATCTCGCTGACGCTGGTGCTGCCGGCCCTGGTGCCGCTGCTGGCGACCGGCGGGCATCTGCTCATGCTGGTCAAGCCACAGTTCGAGTTGCAGCCAGGCCAGGTGGGCAAGGGCGGCATCGTGCGCGACGCGTCGCTCTACCCCCTTGTCGAGCAGCGCCTGCGTGAGGCCTGCGAGGCCCTGGGCTTGACAGTGCAGGACTGGCTCGACTCACCGATTGCCGGCGGCGACGGCAACCGCGAATTCTTCATCCACGCGATCAAATGAACAAGGAGGGCATGCATATGAACGAGGCGCCCCGACTCCCCCTCAGCATCGAGTTTTTCCCGCCCAAGACGCCCGAAGGCGTGACCAAGCTGCGCGCCGTGCGCCAGCAGCTCTACGCCCTCAAGCCCGAGTTCTGCTCGGTGACCTACGGCGCTGGTGGCTCCACGCAGGAAGGCACCTTCGCCGCGGTGCGTGAAATCCTGGCCGAAGGCATGGCCGCCGCGTCGCACATCTCCTGCATTGGCGCCACCAAGGCCAGCATGCGCGAGAACCTGGCGGCCTTGAAGGCCATGGGCGTCAAGCGCCTGGTCACGCTGCGGGGTGACCTGCCCAGCGGCTACGGTCTGGGCGGCGAGTTCCAGTACGCCAGCGATCTGGTGGCCTTCATCCGTGCCGAGACCGGCGACGATTTCCATATCGAGGTGGCGGCCTACCCCGAGATGCACCCGCAGGCCAGATCGCCTGCGGCCGACCTGCAGGCCTTCGCGACCAAGGTGAAGGCCGGGGCCGACTCTGCCATCACGCAGTACTTCTACAACGCCGACGCCTACTTCCGCTTTGTGGAAGAGGCCGATGCGCTGGGCGTGGCCATCCCCATCGTGCCCGGCATCATGCCCATCACCAGCTCCACCCAGCTGATGCGCTTCAGTGATGCCTGCGGCGCCGAGATTCCGCGCTGGATCCGCTTGCGTCTGCAGAGCTATGGCGACGACAGCGCCTCCATCAAGGCCTTCGGCCTGGACGTGGTGAGTGAGCTGTGCGAGCAGTTGCGTGCCGGTGGCGCTCCGGCGCTGCACTTCTACAGCATGAACCAGAGCGCTGCCACGCTGGCGCTCTGCCAGCGCCTGGGCCTCTGACCGCCGGCGGCTGCCTCAGCGTTCGTCGTAGCTCACCACCACCTTGGGGGTGAGCGCGTGGGCCTGGCAGGTCAGCACGAAACCCTTGTCGATTTCCCAGTCTTCGAGGGTGAAGTTCTTCTCCATCTCGACCTTGCCTTCCAGTACGCGGGCGCGGCAGGTGCAGCACACGCCTCCCTTGCAGGAGTAGGGCAGGTCCAGGCCGGCGGCCAGCGCGATGTCGAGCAGCTTGTCGCGCGGCTGCAGGCCCAGGTGGTGCGTCTTGCCGTCGAGCACGACGTCGAACTGGATCGGCGCGGTGGCGGTGCTGCTGGAAGTGCTGGGTGCCGGCGGCGGTGTCGGCGTGCCGGCCGTGGCGAAACGCTCGGTGCGCAGGCGCGTCTTGTCGAGGCCCGCGGCCAGCAGGGCGCGCTCGGTAGCCTCGATCATGCCTTCGGGGCCACAGACGAAAGCTTCGTCGATGCCCGCCACCGGGATCAACGTCGCCAGCAACTCGCTGACCTTGGGGCCGTCGATCCGGCCGTTGAAGATCGGCACGTCCTGCGACTGGCGTGACAGCAAATGGATCAGCGACAGCCGCGTCGGGTAGCTGTCCTTCAGGTCCTGCAGCCGTTCGTTGAACAGGATGCTGTCGGTGCGCTGGTTGCCGTAGACCAGGGTGAAGCGCGCTTCGGGGTCATCTTCCAGCGTGCTGGCGATGAGCGAGAGGATGGGCGTGATGCCGGAGCCGGCGGCAAAGCCGACGCGGTGCAGGCCAGGGCCCTTGAGGTGCGTGGTGAAGCGCCCATCGGGTGGCATGACGTCCAGCGTGTCGCCGGCGCGCAATTCGGTCGCTGCCCAGTTGGAAAAAAGGCCGCCAGCCACCGGCTTGATGCCGACCTCGATCTCCTGCGCGCGCGCAAACTGCTGCGTGCTGCTGCAGATCGAGTAGCTGCGCCGCACCGCCTCGCCGTTGATCTGCGCGCGCAACGTGAGGAACTGGCCGGGCTGGAAGGCGTAGGTGTCGCGCAACTCAGGTGGGACGGCCAGCGTGACGGCCACCGCGCCAGCCGCTTGCAGCGTGATGCGCTTGACGAACAGTTCGTGGAAGTGGGGTGTCGACATCGTGCTCAGTAGGGTTTGAAGTAGTCGAACGGTTCCTTGCAGTCCAGGCAGCGCCAGAGCGACTTGCAGGCGGTGGAGCCGAAGTGCGAACTCTCCACCGTGTGGGCGGAGCCGCAGTGCGGACAATTCACAGCATGATTTACGGCTTGTGGCTCCATGGAATGGGCACTGAATGCTCCTGATTTAGGAGCGGGTTTGGCGGCAAAGCGGATCACCTGTTCTGTCGCAGCGCCCCCTTGTGGTGGCGCGATGCCGTAGCGGCGCAGCTTCTCGCGCGCCTCCGGGCCGATCCAGTCGGTGCTCCAGGCCGGCGCCAGCTGGCGCGTCACGCGGGTACGTACGGGGTGCGGGGCGAGGGCCGCGCGAATGTCGGCCTCGATCTGGTCCATGGCCGGGCAGCCGCTGTAGGTGGGCGTGATGACCACTTCGACTTCGTCGCCATTCACGCGGATGTCGCGCAGCATGCCGAGCTCGCGGATGCTGACCACCGGAATTTCCGGGTCGGGGATCCCCTCCAGTAGGGCTTCGATCTCCTGCCGGTTCACCAAGAGGCTCCGGGGTGCTGGCGCGCCAGGCCCTGCATCTCACCCAGCACATAACCCAGGTGCTCCGAGTGGCGCCCCCACTTGCCCTGCGTGACGTAGCCATCCGCGGACGGGCGTTGCAGCGTGGCTTCCTGCAGCGCATCGTCCACCAGGGCACTCCAGTCGGCCTGCAGCGTGGCGGGCAGCACGCCGGTGCCCTGCGCGGCCGCGGTGTTCTCCGCGTCCGACGTCGACCAGAATTCCTGGGTATAGG
>CALRMF020000311.1:0-3320 GCA_943369035.1 Curvibacter sp. AEP1-3 | reverse complement strand
CAGACCATCACAGCGGCTGGCCCGGTAGAGGGCTGCCGCGGCACGCACGGCTGTCTCTGTCGGGTTGGAAGGCGTCTGGTCGAACACCACCGTGTTCATGCCGGGCAGGGCGTCGAGCGCCCTCTGCAGCAGGCCGGCCGCCTTGACGCCGGCATCGGTCACGATCAGCGGTCGGCTGATACCGACGCGTTCGCATTCCTGGCGCAGCAGCCGAACGGCGCCAAACTCGAACTGGACCTGGGTGATGTAGTAAATGAGTGCCATGGCGCGGTGTCTCCTCGGTGTACGATCAAAAATTCTTGTCCGGCCACTTTAGCAAGCTATCCGCCCCTCATGAGTCACCAACGCAACCCGCGCGCGCTGCTCACGCCGGCCATGCACCATGTGCTGGAACGCATGGCGCGTGCCAGCCATGTGCCGATGCACGCCCTGAGCGCCCAGCAGGCACGTGCCGCCTATGAGGCCGGCGCCGGCGTGCTGGACATTCCGCCGCACAAGCTGGCCCGGGTGGAGGCGTTGCAGATCCCGGCGCGTGATGGCAGCCCAATTGCCGCCCGCCTGTACGCGCCAGCCGCCGAGGCGCTGCCTTTGCTGGTGTATTTCCATGGCGGCGGCTTCACGGTCGGCAGCGTGGCCACGCACGACAGCCTGTGCCGCCACCTGAGCCATCTGGCGCACTGCGTCGTGGTGTCGGTCGACTACCGGCTGGCGCCGGAGTACAAGTTTCCCACTGCCGTGCACGACGCCTGGGACGCCGTGCAATGGCTGGCCGGGCAGGGCGTCGCATTGGGGGTGGACAGCGCCCGGCTGGCGGTGGGTGGCGACAGCGCCGGTGGCACATTGGCGGCCGTCTGTGCCATCCTGGCGCGGGATGCCGGCCTGCCGCTGGCGCTGCAACTGCTGTTCTACCCCGGCTGCGCCGCACATCAGGACACACCTTCACACAAGACCTTCGAAAAAGGCTTTGTGCTGGAGGAATCCCACATCACCTATTTCTTCAACCAGTACATCACGTCCGTGGCAGACCGTGACGACTGGCGTTTCTCGCCGCTCAATGCGCCGGATGTGGACGGTGTGGCGCCTGCCTGGATCGGTCTGGCCGAGTGCGACCCGCTGGTGGACGAGGGTGTGATGTACGCCGACAAGCTGCGCCTGGCGGGCGTGCCGGTCGATCTGGAGATCTACCGCGGTGTGGTGCACGAATTCATCAAGATGGGTCGTGCCATTCCCGAAGCGCTGCAGGCCCATGCGGATGCCGCACGGGCCCTCCAGCAGGCTTTTCAAACGCGTTGACCCCATGACGAAACACGCCTCCCTCGGCCACAAGGACTTCCGCTTTTTCCATCGCCTGCGCGTGCGCTGGGCCGAGGTGGACATGCAGAAGATCGTCTTCAATCCGCATTACCTGATGTACTTCGACACTGCCATGAGCGACTACTGGCGCGCGCTTGCCCTGCCGTACCAGGCGGCGTTGCAGCAACTCGGGGGTGACCTGTACGTGAAGAAGGCCGGTGTGGAATACCACGCCTCGGCGCGCTACGACGACCAGCTTGATATCGGCCTCAAGTGCACGCGCATTGGCAACTCGTCGATCCAGTTCTCGGGAGGCATCTTCCAGGGCGAGCAACTGCTGGTCACAGGCGAGTTGCTCTATGTGTTTGCCGACCCTGCGACCCAGACCTCCAGGCCGGTGCCGCCGGCCCTGCGCGAGGTCTTGAATGGCTACGAGGCGGGCGAGTCCGTGCTCGACCTCCGGCAGGGCAGCTGGCAAGAGCTGGGCGAAGACGCCCGCCAGGTGCGCACCGAGGTCTTTGTGCACGAGCAGCGCATCCCGGTCGAAATGGAATGGGACGAGGCCGATGCCGCGGCCGTGCATGCCGTTGCCCGCAACCGCCTGGGCATGCCCTTGGCGACCGGCCGGCTGCTGCAACACGCGCCGGGCGTGGGCCGCATCGGCCGCATGGCAGTGGTACGCGAGATGCGCGGCAGCGGACTCGGACGCGACGTCTTGCTGGTCCTGATGCAGGCTGCCGCCGGGCGCGGCGACCGCGAGGTGATGCTGCACGCGCAGCGCAGCGCCATCGGCTTCTATGCCCGCGAAGGCTTTGAGGTGCGCGGCGCGCCGTTCGAGGAGGCGGGCATTCCCCACCAGGAGATGGTGAAATCCCTGGGCCTTTGCACATGAGCGGGGTGCTCGCCCAGCGCTTGCGCGGCTTGCTGGCCGACTCCGGCCTGCGGCCGGGCGATGGCGCGCCCTTGCTGCTGGCCGCCATGATGCTGCTGGTGCCCGCCGTCGGCGTGCCACACGAGTACCTGCTGCAGGACACCCTCAAGTCCATGGTGGTCGCCTTCCTGACGCTGGGCGCGGCTTGGTTGCTGTTGTGGCAGCTGCGCACCGTCACCGAGCCGGTGCGCTGGCACGGCCTGCTGTGGCTGCCGGTGCTGCTGATGCTCTACGCCTTGGGCAGCATGGCGTGGTCGCATGCCTACCTGGCCGGTGTGGAAGCGGTGCGCTGGTTCATCTTCGCCGTGCTGTTATGGGTGGGGCTGAACGTCTTGGCTCTGGAACGGTTGCCGATGCTGGCTGCGGGCATTCACTGGGGCGCCGTGCTGGCGTCGGTCTGGGTGGGCCTGCAGTACTGGACGGATTTCCGCCTGTTTCCCCAGGCGGCGATTCCGGCGTCGACCTTCGTCAACCGCAATTTCTTCGCCGAGTTCGTGGTCAGCACCGTGCCGTTCTCCGTGTTGCTGCTGGTACAGGCGCGTGGCACCGGCCAGATCCTGCTGCGGGCTTTCACTACGGCGTTCAACCTGCTGGCCATCCTGATGACCGGCACTCGTTCGGCACTGTTTGCTTTGGTTTTGCTGGCGCTGATGCTGCCGATCATTCTGTGGCTTTACCGGAACCGCTTTGAACTGGCGCGCTGGTCGCAGTTGCAGCGCTGGATGGTTGCACTGGTGCTGCTCGGCACTGTGGTCGGGCTGGGAAGCATCGAAACCCGCAACCCCACGTTGCTGGCCGAACGCCAAGGGGCGGCAGGACTGGCCCATTCGCTGGCACGCCTCAAGTCGCTCGGCGTGGCGAGCGAGTATGCCGGCGGCTCTCCCGGCGTACGCCTCCAGATGTGGCGTGCCACCGGCCGGTTGATGCTGGATCACCCATTGGCCGGCGTCGGCGCCGGCGCCTGGGAGGTCGCCATCCCTCCTTACCAGGCCGCAGCGACGCAACTGGAAACCGACTACTACGCCCACAACGAAATCATCCAGCTGTTGGCCGAGTACGGTCTGGTGGGCTGGCTGGTGCTGCTGGCCTTGCTGGT
>CALRMF020000310.1:0-3323 GCA_943369035.1 Curvibacter sp. AEP1-3 | reverse complement strand
AGTTGCTTGCCTCCTCGGATGCCCTCCCCAGTGTTCCGGAGGTGATCGGCCTGATCCTGGCCGAGCTGAATGCGGAGGAGCCCAACCTCATCCGTATCAGTGCGCTTTTCACGCAGGAGCCGGTGCTGGCAGCCCGTCTGCTGCAGATCGCCAATTCAGCCCGCTTCGAACTGACGCACCAGATCAGCAACATTGCCGAGGCGTTGGCGGTGGTGGGGCTGCTGGACCTGCGCACCCTGGTGTGTGCCGAGGCGATCAGCAGCGCCTTCCGCCAGGTGCCCAAGGTCGACCTCAACCGCTTCTGGCGTTACAGCCGCGAGACCGCGCGCATCTCGCGCATGCTGATCAGCAACCGCCGGCTCAACGTCACGGCCTACACGGCCGGCCTGATCCATGCCACCGGTGAACTGGTCATGCACCTGGGCATGCCGCAGGCCATGGAGCAGTTCAACAGCCGCACGCCCTTCTTCGCGCTGCAGCGCTCGCAGGCCCAGCGCGAGGCGTTTGGCTACTCCTATGCCCAGGTGGGGGCGGAGCTGGGCCGGGCTTGGCGGTTCCCGGAGGTGCTGGTGGACGTGTTCGAACACCATGACGCGCCCTTCAGCCGCGACAACTACGAGCCGCTGTCGGGCGTGGTGCATCTGGCGGTGTGGCGGGCCCGGGCCCAGGAGCTCGGTTATGGCGATGCTGACCTGGCCGAGACCTTCCCGGACGAGGTGGCCACGGCGCTCAATCTGGACATGGATCAGGTGCTTGAGCGAAACGGTACCGGGTAGTATCATTCCCTTCAAAAATTGTATTTTTATCGTGTCGTTGGTGCTTGCATGGCGACCCGCAACAAGAAAAACAACAACAGGGAGTTATCTGTTCGGGTGGCGTACGCCTGCCCCGAGGAGGTCGGTCCGCCATGGCACAGTTGGAATTGCGCCCGGAAAAGCTGTTTCTGGGCATGTCCCTGAGCTTCACCCTGCGCGATGAGAAGGGTGTGATCATGCTGGCCAAGGGCCAGCGTATCGAAACCCAGCAGCAGCTGGAGTCCATCCGCAGCCGCAAGAAGCTGTTTGTCGAGATCGAGGAAAGCGAAGAGCGTGTGCGGGCCATGATGGCCGGCATCAGTGCCCTGAGCCGGGCCGATGCTCCCATCAAGGACATGTCGCAGTACGTGGACCTCTACAAGCCGCGCAACGAGGGTGACAAGCTTACCGGTACCCTGGCTGAGCGCTGGGGCGATGTGGAATCCAAGCTCAACGCCCTGCTGGGCAATGTGGCCGGCAGCGAGGACTTCGAGCGCAAGGTCCATGGACTGGCGCAGTACATCCATGACCTGATGAGCGAGAACGCTGCGGCCTCGCACTTCCTCCTCTTCAACCGCGCCGTGACCGAATACGACGGTTACAGCACCTTGCACGCGCTGCTGTGCGCTGCACTGGGCCATTCCCTGGGCGACAGCCTGTCGTTGACCGATGCCGAGCGGCGCAGCGTGGTTTGCGGCGCACTCACCATGAACGTGGCCATGATGCGCCTGCAGGATACGCTGGCGGTGCAGAAGTATCCCCCCATGCCGCATCAGCGCAAGGCCATCGACAGCCATGCGGAGGAGGGGCAGCAGATGCTGGTGCAGGCCGGGGTGAGCGACCAGGACTGGCTGACCATCGTCGGTTTGCACCACACACCGTTGCAAGGCCCCGAGCAACTGAGCGACTGGGCTCCGGCGCTGCGCCTGACCAAGATGCTGCAGACGCTGGATCGCTACACCGCCGCCATGAGTCCGCGCAAGTCGCGCGCCGGCCGCACGGCCCGTGACTCGGCCCGCAGCGTCATCATGCCCTCGGGTGAACGACGGCAGGACGAGATCGGTGCCGCGCTGTTCCGTCACATCGGCCTGTGTCCGCCGGGTACCTACGTCCGGCTGGCCAATGGCGAAACCGCGGTGGTGGTGCGGCCCGGCGTCAAGCCCACCGCCCCGCTGGTGGCCAGCGTGCTCAACCGCCATGGCGAGCCGATCGCCGTGCCCAGCCTGCGCGAGACGCAGCATGACAACTTCTCGATCCAGTCGGCCTTGGCTGCCACGGCCGTGCGGCTGCGCCTCAATGTCGACACCATGTGTCGCATGATCCCGGCCTGAACACACGTGTGCGTCCCGGGGGCTTCTCTGTCCGCGCCGGGCCGAGCGCGCGACAGTGTCCTTGCCGCGGCCTTGCGGTGAATCAAAAAGTCACAGATTCATCCCCTCAGGCGATTTGATTTTTTGCCATGACAGGCATAAATTCGAATCTCCCAGGTAGCCTGAGAAGGAGGATGTATGAAGCACATCTATGCCGCATTGGCCTGTGTGGCCGCGCTCTCGTCGGCGCAGGCCCATGCGCAGGCCAAGAGCTTTGAAGGGTTCAGCGTGGGTGCCACCGTGGAGGCCGATCGCTCGACGATCAGTGCCACTGGCGGCAGCTCCGACAGCGGTAGCAGCACCGGGCTGGGCCTGCAGGCGCGTTACGACTGGGCGCTGGGCAGCAACTTCCTGCTGGGCGCCGGCGTCACGGCCAACACCGGCACGCGTAAGGCCGGCAACTATGCCAACGGTAAAGAAGCCAACACCAAGGACCGTTACAGCTTTGACCTCGTGCCCTCGGTGGCGGTGAGCGACAAAGCGCAACTGTTCCTCAAGGTTTCGGCGGTCTCCGGTACCGCAGCGTCGAGCGACGGCAGCAGCACGGCCTCTGTCAACGGCAGTGGCTACGGCCTGGGCTTTCGCGGCATGATCAACGCCAACGCCTTCTGGCAGATTGGTTACGACTCGTACAAGTTCAACGACGTGACCTTCAGCAACGGCACCGTCTCCACCTACAAGGGTGAAAACCTGTCGTTGGGCATCGGCTTCAAGTTCTGAATGGCCTTTCGCTTGGCGACCCCCTGCGATTGGCTATCTTTCCGGCTTCGATCGGACAAAGAAAAAGGGGCTTGGTCTGATAACCAAGCCCCTCGGATTCGTTGGTGGGTCCTGTAGGATTCGAACCTACGACCTACGGATTAAGAGTTTAGGAAAACCTTTATTTTTCAACAGCTTAGGTTCGTCTTCGCTCGTCACGTTTCGTTGAAGCTCGCCAGGATCTTCACGTCGCAATCACGCTTGATTACGGTCTTAGTAATTGCTGTGAAATTGGTAATCCCTACTTGCCATATCCGATAAGAATTTTTATGGGTGTTCATGAGATGTGAACTCTAGCCAGCCCCATTCTGAAATGAAGTGGAGCATCGAAATCACTCTTGCAAAGTAACGTGATCGAATCCCCTGACAAAGTGGCATCGGCAAATCTGTCCTTGTTCTT
>CALRMF020000309.1:0-3333 GCA_943369035.1 Curvibacter sp. AEP1-3 | reverse complement strand
ACCGCCCGGTGCTGCTGATGTCGCGCATCGTCGGCTCGCCCGAGGGGCAGCTGCTGGGCGGTGCCATGGTGGTGATCGATCTGTCGTATGCGCAGCAGTGGCTGTCGGAACTGGCGACCGAAACCAACGACATCCAGGCCATCGTCGATGCCGACGGAACGCTGCTGGCGCGCACCCCGCACCTGCCGGAGCTCATCGGTCAGCGCCTCAGGCCACCCGAAGGACAGCGTGTCTTCTCGGGCACCGAGAATACGGCCAGCCTGGTGAGCCAATCCACCCTCGACGGACGCGAGCGCATCCTGGCCCTGAGCCGGATGGACAAGTTTCCCTTCGTGGCGATCGTGGGCTTTGACACCGCTCGCGTCCTGGCGAGCTGGACCTACCGCGCCTGGCAATTCGCCGTCGGCTTCGTGGTGCTGCTGATCATCTCGGTCTGGGCGCTGCGTGCCCACCTCGATGCGCTGGCGCAGCGCGAGCACCTGCGCCAGCTGGCCACCACCGACACGCTCACCGGCATCGCCAACCGTCGGCACCTGATGGAGGTGGCCGCGCGCGAGTTCTCGCGCGCCAAGCGCTACGAACACCCGCTGTCGGTGCTGATCGTGGACATCGACCGCTTCAAGAGCATCAACGACCGCTCGGGCCATGCCACCGGTGACCGCGTCATCCAGGAAATGGCCCGCATCCTGCAGACCGTGGCGAGGGACCTCGACGTCAGCGGCCGACTGGGCGGCGAGGAGTTCGTCCTGCTGCTACCCGAGACGGATCTGCACGGGGCGCAAGCCATTGCCGAACGCCTGCGCAGCGCGGCAGAGGCCTCGGACCAGGTGCACACCGGCAGCGGCAAGGCGCTGCGATTCACGGTCAGCATCGGCGCGGCCGCGCTGGACGTGGCCGACACCACGTTCCAGGCCACGCTGGAACGGGCCGACCAGGCCCTCTACCAGGCCAAGGCCGGTGGCCGCAACCGCGTGGTCGTGGCCGAGCCGTCGTCCCCGTACTGAGGGTGTCCCCGGGCACGGGGGCTACTGCACCAGCGCCACTGACTTCACCTGGGCCCAGACCGCATCACCCGGCTGCAGCCGCAAGGACGCCTGCGCCCGGCGCGTGATGCGCGCCAGCAGGAAGGCCGCGCCACAGCGCACGCGGACCAGCACCTGCGAAGGGTGGGCATCGGGTGAGATGGCGTCGATGACACACGGACAATGGTTCTGGATGCTGGTGTGCTGCGGCTCCACCGTGGTCAGGCTGACATCGCGCGCCAGCACGCGCAGGCGAACACGCTGCCCGACCGCCACACCACTGTCGCGCAACCACAGCTCGCCACCATCAAAGGTCACGCGCGCCAGCTGCCACTGCGAGCTGCGCTCGGCCAGCGTGCCCTGCAGCAGCACACCCGCGTCCTCGCCCACCACCACCGGACTGTCGATGGCAGCCAGAACCTCCTGCACCGGCCCGGCGGCGCGCACCTGCCCGCGCTCCAGCACCACCAGGTGGTCCGCCAACCGGGCCAGTTCGTCCGCCGAGTGCGTGACGTAGAGCATGGGAATGCTGAGTTCGTCGCGCAGCGCCTCCAGCCAAGGCAGGATCTCCTGGCGACGCGCCAGGTCCAGCGCCGCCAGGGGCTCGTCCAGCAGCAGCACCTTCGGCGCCGTGGCGAGGGCACGGGCAATCGCCACGCGCTGGCGTTCACCACCGGACAGCTGCCCGACTTGGCGCTCCAGCAGGTGGCCAATGCCCAGCAGCTCAATCGCCTGCTGCAGGGTCTGCGCGGCTTGGGGTGAGCGTGTGCGCTTCATGCCGTAGCGCAAGTTACCCTGCACATCCAGATGCGCAAGCAGGCTGGCCTCCTGGAATACATAGCCCAGCGCGCGCTGATGGGTGGGCAGGAAAACACCCGCCGCATCGTCCTGCCACACCTCGCCGGCCACCACCACGCGTGCTTCGCGCGCGCGCTCCAGGCCGGCCACGCTGCGCAACACGCTGGTCTTGCCGGAGCCGGAGGTGCCGAACAGCACGGTGATGCCGCGCGCCGGCAACTGCAGGTCCACGCTCAGCTCAAAATCCGCCCGCGGCAGGCGGAGTCGCACGTCGAAAGCATCACCCGCAGGGTCGTGTGTCCGCTGTATGCCCACGCTCATGACAACACCCGCGCATGGTTGCGGCGCAGCAGGGCCAGCGCCAGCAGCACGACGAAACTGAACAACAGCATGCCGCCGGCCAGCCAATGGGCCTGGGTGTACTCCATGGCCTCCACGTGGCTGTACATCTGGATGGAAACCACCCGCGTCACCCCCGGAATGTTGCCGCCGATCATGAGCACCACGCCGAACTCGCCCACCGTGTGGGCAAAGCTCAAGATGGCGGCGGTCAGCACGCCTGGAGCGGCCTGTGGCAGCGCCACGGTGAAGAAGGCATCGAGCGGGGAAGCACGCAACGTGGCGGCCACCTCCATGGGGCGCGTGCCCATGGCCTCGAAGGCGTGCTGCAGCGGCTGCACGGCAAAGGGCAACGAAAAGACGATGGAGCCAATCAGCAGGCCAGTGAAGGTGAAGGACAGCACGCCCCAGCCCAGTGCCTGCGTCAGCTGACCCAAGGGCCCGTTGGGCCCCAGTGCCACCAGGAGGTAGAACCCCAGCACGGTGGGCGGCAGCACCAGCGGCAGCGTCACCAGCGCGGTAACGGGTGCGCGCCAGCGCGAGCCGGTGCGCGCCAGCCACCAGGCCAGCGGCGTGGCGATCAGCAGCAGCAGCACGGTGGTCAAGGCGGCCAGCTTGGCGGTGAGCCAGATGGCTTGCAGGGCTTCGGGGCTGAAGGGCATGGTGAAAAGTGTGCCTCAGTCGGGACCAGGCTCAGCGCTCGTAGCCGTAGGCACGGATGATGCCCGCCGCCTTGTCGCCGCCCAGGTACTGCAGCAGTGCTGTCGCCGCAGCGTTGTCTTTGCCCTTCTTCAGCAAAATGGCATCCTGCCGGATGGGGCTGTGCAGCGTGCCCGGCACGAGCCAGGCCGAACCCTCCCTGAGCTTGCCGTCGGCCCAGACCTGTGACAGCGCCACGAAACCCAGGGGCGCATTGCCGGAGGCCACCGCGAGATGGGTCTGTGCAATGTTCTGGCCCAGCACGAACCTCGGCCGCAACGTCTCCAGCATGCCCAGCTTGCCCAGCACCTCGACGGCGGCCGCACCGTAGGGCGCGAGCTTGGGATCGGCCAGCGCCAGGCGTTCAAACCGGCCGGCCTTCAACACCTCGCCCTGGCTGTCCACCAGACCGGGTTGCCGGCTCCACAGCGCAAGCTTGCCGATGGCGTAGGTGACGCGGCGGCTGCCCTGCCCT
>CALRMF020000308.1:0-3335 GCA_943369035.1 Curvibacter sp. AEP1-3 | reverse complement strand
GTCACCCCGCTGCGCATCCGCGGCGGCGGCAGCAAGGACTTCTACGGCCAGTCGCTGCAAGGCGAGGTCCTTGACACCCGGCCTCTGAGCGGCATCGTCAGCTACGAGCCGAGTGAGCTGGTGGTGACGGTGCGCGCCGGCACACCGCTGGCCGAACTGGAAGCCGCGCTGGCTGAAAAGGGTCAGGTCCTCCCCTTTGAGCCGCCGCATTTTGCACAAGGCGGTGCCGTGGCCACGGTCGGCGGCATGGTGGCGGCCGGCCTCAACGGCCCGGCCCGCGCCAGCGTGGGCGCGGTGCGCGACTACATGCTGGGCGTGCAACTGCTCAACGGCAAGGCGGAGCTGCTCACCTTTGGCGGTCAGGTCATGAAGAACGTGGCCGGCTACGACGTCTCGCGTCTGATGGCCGGTTCGCTCGGTACGCTGGGCCTGATCGTGGAGGCCTCCATCAAGGTGCTGCCCAAGGCGGTGGCCGAGAGCACGCTGGTGTTCGAACTGGACGAAGCCCAGGCCCTGGCCCAGCTCAACCGCTGGGGCGGACAGCCGCTGCCCCTCAACGCCTCCTGCTGGTTCGGTGGCGCGCTGATGGTGCGCCTGCGTGGCGCCCGTGCTGCCGTGGCCGCCGCGCACAAGACCATGGGCGGCACCGTCATGGCCGAGGATCAGGCCACCCAGCTCTGGCAGGCGTTGCGCGAACAGACTGCGCCGTTCTTCCAGTTGGCCGACGGTGAGTCGCTGCTGCGTCTGAGCGTGCCCGATACCGCGCCGCCGCTGGGCCTGGGCACGACGCTGATCGAATGGGGTGGCGCCCAGCGCTGGGTCAAGCTGCCGCTGTCGCAGCGGCCTGACCTCGGCAGCCTGTTGGCCAACACACCCGGGCACTCCACACTGTTCCGTACCCAAGACAAGAGCGCTGGCGTGTTCTCGCCGCTGCCTGCGCCGCTGGACCGTATCCACCGCGAACTGAAGCAACAGTTCGACCCGGCCGGCATCTTCAACCGCGGCCGCATGTACCCCGATTTCTGAGCCGCCATGCAAACCAATCTCGCGCCCGAATTCAAGAACACGCCCGACGGCCTGGCGGCCGAGGCCATCCTGCGCAAGTGCGTGCACTGCGGCTTCTGCACCGCCACCTGCCCAACCTACCAGCTGCTGGGCGACGAGCTCGATGGCCCGCGCGGCCGCATCTACCTCATCAAGCAGGTGCTGGAAGGCGAAGCGCCCACGCACAAGACGCAGCTGCACCTGGACCGCTGCCTCACCTGCCGCAACTGCGAAAGCACCTGCCCCAGTGGCGTGCAGTACGGCCAGCTGGTGGACATAGGCCGCAAGATCGTCGAAGCCAAGGTGCCGCGCCCCAGCGGTGAACGCTTCGTGCGCTGGGCGTTGAAAGAGGGTCTCACCTCGCCGCTGTTCGGTCCGGCCATGAAGATGGGCCAGCTGGTGCGTGGCCTGCTGCCCGACACGCTCAAGGCCAAGGTGCCGGCCGCGCAGAACGCCGGCACCTGGCCCACGCGTGAGCATGCGCGCAAGGTACTCATGCTGGCCGGCTGCGTGCAGCCGGCCATGATGCCCAACATCAACAGCGCCACCGCTCGCGTGCTGGATGCCGCCGGCATCCAGACCGTGGTGGCCGCCAAGGCCGGCTGCTGTGGCGCGGTGAAGTTCCACCTGAACGATCAGGACGGTGGCCGAGCGGAGATGCGCGCCAACATCGACGCTTGGTGGCCGCATGTGGAAGCCGGCGTGGAAGCCATCGTCATGAACGCCTCCGGCTGCGGCGTCACCGTCAAAGAGTACGGCCACCTGCTGCACGACGACCCGGCCTATGCCGCCAAAGCCCAGCGCATCAGTGAGCTGACCAAAGACCTGAGCGAGCTGCTGCCGCAACTGGTGGACAAGCTGCGCAACAAGGTGGCCGCCAAGGCCGGCCAGATCGCCTTCCACCCGCCCTGCACCCTGCAGCACGGGCAGAAGCTGCGCGGCGGCGTGGAGCAGTGCATGGGTGAACTCGGCTTCAAGATCACCACCTGCCGCGTCGAGCCGCACCTGTGCTGCGGCTCTGCTGGCACCTACTCGGTGCTCAACCCCAAGCTGGCCTACGAACTGCGCGACCGCAAGCTCAAGAACCTGGGCGAGATGCAGCCGGAACAGATCGTCTCCGCCAACATCGGCTGCATCACCCACCTGCAAAGCGGCACCGGCACGCCGGTGAAGCATTGGGTGGAGTTGTTGGATGAGGCGTTGACGGGCTGAGGTTCGTGTACCTTGCGCGAAGACAGAACGCCGGGCTTGCCCGGCGTTTTTGTTGACGTGGTCCGTCGGCTAGCGGCCAGACGAGGCCGGTCGTGTTGAAGTCGGGATAGCAGATGTTGGCCGCATTCTGGGAATTGTCAAAACAAGCTGTGCCCGCTAGGCTTTCAGTCTCTGTTGCATCCTTCATGAGGTGGAATCAAGTGAGCACTGAGGAGAGTAAGTCCGTCATCGAACTGGAGGTGTTTCGCAGATTCGTGCGCGCGTCGGGATTGCCTGTGACTTTGGGGTCCGAGAGCAAGGGCTCGGCTATTCTTGGTGAACCCGACATCCTTTGCGAGTTCTCCATGCAACCGGCAGCTTTCGAACTAGCCGAGGTCTGCGCGCCAGAGTTCCAGGCTGTAGCTTCGGCGGCGCTCAAGTCCGTCGACGGTGGTGCCGTCGCTTCGGGAGATGATGACTCTGCTGTAACGATGCGCAAAAAGCTGGCGAAGCGCTATTCCGTCGCATGCCCAGTTCACCTTCTGCTTTACCGCAACGGATTTACTGTCCTTCCCGACGAGATAATCATCGCTAGGCTACAACCGGAACTCGTAGACGGTTTAGGCCAGTATCAGAGCATTTGGTTTCACGGAGATGGAACGCACTGCATTGCGGCGGTATGACTGCGAAGTATGTGCGCAGGAGACTGTTCGGTTGCCGAATACAACTTTGAGCGTATGCTTTCGTGGGAGTTGACCGTCTGCATTGGGTCGCAAGCTGCCTGCCACAGGCGATGCTGTCAAGGAGTCGTCGACCTCGCCGGCCATGCCGCCCACAACGCCGCCAGCAGAATCAGCGCCCCACCCAGCAGCGTGCGTGATTGCAACTCTGCGGCACCCATCAGCACCGACGACACGCTGGCAAACACCACCTCGGTCAGCATCACAAGGGAGGTGGTGGCGGCCGGCAGCCGCGCGGCGCCGAACTGCAGGCCGAGGTTGGCCGCCAGGAACGCCAGGCTGGTGGCCAGTACCAGCCACAGCCAGCCGTTGGCCAGCGCCGGCAGGGGTGACACCAGGCCCGAGGGTTGGCCGCCCAGC
>CALRMF020000307.1:0-3347 GCA_943369035.1 Curvibacter sp. AEP1-3 | reverse complement strand
GCAGCCACCGTGAGCTGCATCTCCAGCGTATCGCCGCCCACCAGCCCGCCCGGCGGGTGGACCAGCACGTTGTGGCAGACGGCATCACCTTCCGGGTAGAGGCTCTGCAGCACGCGCAGCGGTCCGTCATGGCGATAGCGGGCAACGGTGCGCGCGGCCTCCAGGCTGTAGTGCAGGTCCAGGGTGGCGTGCCAGCTCATAGGTCGTTGGGCGCCACGTCGGCCCGGCAGCGCCGGGCCGTCCGCGGGGTTTGTGGCAGGAAGGCGGGGTACGTCGGCATGCGCAAGGAGACGCAAGTTCCGTACCCAAATTGGTGCGCGACCGGTGCAAGCCCGGTCGGCACCCTGGGCAGATCACCGGTGGGAGTGCAGGATGCCGGCAAAGAAAGCCGCCAGCTCCTGGTACGCATTGAGCGGCAGCACGTGGGCCACGTACTGGTCGGGGCGCACCACGATCATGCAACCCTGCTCGCGGTTGATGCCGCGCATGTCGTAGATGTCGCCCAGACCCTTGTGGTCGACGCAGAAGACCTTTTCATGGTCCTGCAGGCCGAGCTTGCCGGTTCTGGGCTTGAGCAGCGACGGCATGTGCTCGTAGGCCAGTTGGTCGAAGGTCTGCTGGAACACGGCGCGGAAGTCGATCACCGCGTCGATGTCTTCGCCCTGGCGGGTGTGCCTGACCACCGGGGAGTCCGGGTTGGCTTCCAGCCAGTCGGCCAGCTTGTGGATGGCCGAGCCCGGCGTGGAGCTGTCGGCCTTGCCGGCGAAGGCATAGATGCGCCAGCGCGCGTCGGCTTCGGCCACATGGCCGAGCTGCATCTGCATGGCGTCGGCCACGCGTACCACCGGCGCCGAATGGAAACGGCGGCCGATTTCCTGTCCGGTTGCCAGCGCCTGCCAGGTTCCGGCCGCAAACAAGAATGACGGGTCGTACTTCACGGCGATGCCGCCGGTGAAGGGCAGGTTCTCCTTGAACTGGCGGATGATGCGTGGCTCCTCACGCCCCTCGCGCTCGGCCTGTGTGGTGGGCGCCGACATGATGCGCGCCCATTTGTGGTCGGTCTCCACCAGGCGCTTGGCCTCGGTCAGCCGCTCTTTCGAGTAGCTGCGCAGCAGGCTGGCGTCCGCCCGGCCCTGCAACACGTGCACCAGCTTCCAGCCCAGGTTGAAGGTGTCCTGCATCGAGACGTTCATGCCCTGGCCGGCCTTGGGGGAGTGGGTGTGGCAGGCATCCCCCGCGGTGAACACACGCGGGTTGCGGTCCTCGCCCTCGGGCACGTCGTCGAACTTGTCGGTGATGCTGTGGCCGATGTCGTAGATCGACCACCAGACCACTTCCTTCACGTCGATGCTGTACGGCTTGATGATGCGATTGGCCGCCGCGATCATGTCGTGCTGGGTGAGCCTGCGTTGCGCCGCCCGTTCGTCCGGCCGCAGCTTGTCGAGCTCCACGTACATGCGGAACAGGTAGCCGCCCTCGCGCGGCAGGATCAGCAGATTGCCTTCGTTGGCCGAGGAGATCAGGCACTTCTGCCGCACGTCGGGGAAATCGGTGTTGGCGAGGATGTCCATCACGCCCCAGGCCTGGTGCGCGGAATCGCCGTGCAGCTCGCCACCGATGGCCTTGCGCACCGCGGAGTGGGCGCCGTCGCAGCCCACCACGTAGTTGGCGCGCACGGTGCGGGTGCCGCCCCAGTTCAGGCCGGTGGCGTCTTTCAGCGTCACGGTCACCGGGTGGTCGTCGGTGCTGGGGTCGATGGTCAGGCCCACCACCTCCCAGCCGTAGTCCGGCTCCAGCCGCGACGGCGAGTTCTTCATCACCTCCAGGAACAGCTCGTGCAGCCGCGCCTGGTTGATCAGGATGTGCGGCATCTCCGAGCTGTCGTCGGCCACGTCCTGCACCCGGCCGACGCGTCGGACGTGCGCGGGGTTGGCCGGGTCCGGCATCCAGAAATTGGTCTGGTTGACCCAGTAGGTTTCGCGCTTGACCTTGTCGGCGAAGCCGAAGGCCTGGAACATCTCCATGGTGCGCGTGTTGATGCCGTCGGCCTTGCCCTTGATGATGTTGGCGGGCATGCGCTCGATGATCATGGTCTCGATGGCCGGAAACTGCGCCAGTTGCGCAGCCAGGCACAGGCCCGCGGGCCCGGTGCCGGAGATGAGCACATCCACCTTGTCGGGCAGCGGCTCGTTGATGCCGCGGTTGCGCCGGTTCGGGGCGGCTTCCTTGACGTCGGGGTTGCCCCCCCTGAAACCATTCTTGTAGAACTGCATGGATCTGCTCCTCGGGTTGTCTGGACAGGGACGGTTGCGGCGTTTCGGGCCGGCCCGAAGGTCCGGGCCCGCGTACTGGCGGCCACCGCCTTGAAACTTTTGTTTCAACGAATAATAAGTATGCTTATTAAATAGTTGCGTGTCAACCGGATAAACCCCTTGGCAGCTGCCCATTTCGCGGGCACCCCCAGCCGATCCCAGGCGGCATGCGGCCCGGCCGGCTAACCCCGGTGTTATCCACAATGTTGACCACAGTTTTCGGGGATAAGTGGCGGCATGCTCGCGGCGCACGGTATCTTGCCGGCTCCATCGGCTCCATCGGCTCCATCGGCTCCGTTCGGGCGTCTCCAGTGCATTCATATTTTTTGAATCGAATCAACAATTCAATTCAAAAACAGAACGAGGTGCGGAGCCTAGACTTCCCTCCATGCACAACACGCAAGCCTCCATCCAACGGTATAGCGGCACGGCCATCGTCCTGCATTGGCTGCTGGCGCTGGCGCTGATCGGCCTGTTCGTCGTCGGTCTGTACATGACCAGCCTGCCGTTCTCGCCGCAGCGCCTCAAGCTCTACAACTGGCATAAGTGGGCCGGTGTGGTGGTGCTCACGCTGTCGTTCCTGCGCCTGGCCTGGCGCCTGACGCATCGCCCGCCGGAGTTGCCTGCCGCCGTGGCGGCCGCCATGCCGCGCTGGCAGCACTGGGCGCACCACGGCACCCACCATGCGCTGTACGCCTTGTTCTTCGCCGTGCCTTTGCTGGGCTGGGCCTACAGCTCGGCGGCCGGCTTCCCCATCGTCGTCTTCGGCGTGCTGCCGCTGCCCGACTTCGTGCCGGCCGACAAGGCTCTGGCTGAACTGATCAAGCCCTGGCACAAGCTCGGCGCCTACGCCATGGCGGCGCTGGTCGGGCTGCATGTCGCCGCTGCGCTCAAGCACCAGCTGATCGACCGTGACGGTCTGCTCAGCCGCATGCTGCCGGGCCGGTCCTGATTTCACGCTTCAAGGAGTTTTCATGTCCTACGTACGCACACTCGTCCTATCCCTGGCTGCCCTGACCAGCCTGCCGGTGCTCG
>CALRMF020000306.1:0-3372 GCA_943369035.1 Curvibacter sp. AEP1-3 | reverse complement strand
AGTCCCTCAATTCCGTTGAAGAGTGACTGCATTCGTCGCGGACGACTGTTAGCTACGGGTCGAAAACCACCAGTACTCGGCAAGCGTGCTGCATCTAGTTCGCGTCAACCCACCCTGCCGGCAACACCCCCCGCCAATCCACCGGCTGACTCGTATCCACCATCACCGCACACGCCCGCTCCGCCTGCGTCAGCGGCTCGCGTGCCTTGAGCTGCCCTTCCAGCACCGCCACATCGGCCTCTGAGGGATCGCGTCCTTTTTCTGCACGACGCTGCACGCGCTGGCGCAGCACCTCCACCGGCGCATCCAGCGCCAGGATGCGGCTGGGCACACCGAGTTGCTGCGCCAAGGCCAGGAAGAGTTGGCGCTGCGCCACCTTGAGGCAGGTCGCATCCACCAGCACCGGCAAGCCCGCGCGCAGCAGGGCGCAGGCCACCTCATGCAGGCGCGCATAGGTGCGCTGGCCAGCCTCAGGCGTGTAGATGCCGCCGGGCACCAAGCCGGCGCTGCGCGCCAGCGGGGCCAGGCCATACAGGCGTTTGCGTTCCACGTCCGCCTTCACACGCACGATGCCCAGCCACTCGATCAGCGTCAGGCTGTGCCGGCTCTTGCCGGAACCGGAAACACCGGTGGCCAGCCACAGCGCGCGCCGGCGCGGCGCAATGAACTGCGCTGCCAGCTGCAGGTAGCGTGCCACCTCCTGCTGTGCGGCGGCCTGCTCTTGGGGACGACCGTGCAGTTGCGCCCAGCGCAGCGCCGCCACCTTGGCGCGCACCATGGCGCGGTAGCACTGGTAGTAGGGCAGCAGCTGCAGGGCCAGGTAGTCGCCGCTGTGCTCCAGGTAGGCGTTGAGCAGCCGCCACGCGTAGTCCACCCGGCCATGGGCCTGCAGGTCCATCAGCACAAAGGCCAGGTCGGCCAGCACGTCGGTCCAGCGGAAGGCGGGGTTGAACTCGATGGCGTCGAAGAGTTGCGGCACGCCGTCGATCAGCACCAGGTTGTTGAGGTGCAGGTCGCCATGGCATTCACGCACCCAGCCCTGAGCACGGCGTTCCTGCATGAGCGGCGCCAGCGCCTCGCCTTGCTGCACGCTCCAGGCCTGCACCGTCTGCAGCGTGGTGGCGAGTTCGGTGCCGGCCACCACGGCCAACACGTCGGGGAAGTTGTGCGCCACCGCCTCGCGCATCGTTTCGGGCTGGCCCCAGGGGCTGTCGGCGGCGGCCACGGCGGCCTGGGCGTGGAAGGCGGCGATGTGCTGCGCCAGCTGGTCGATGTGCGCCGGCAACAAGGTGCCTTGCGCGGCAAGGTGGCTCAGCAGGCTGTCTTGCGCAAAGCGGCGCATGTGCACCGCCCATTCCAGCACTGGGGTGTCGGCACCTACTTCGTCCGCGGCAACGAAACGCGGCGCCTCCAGTGTGCCGACGACGGCCACCACGTCGAGGTAGATGCCGGGCGCGGTGCGGCGGTTGATGCGCAGCTCTTCCTCGCAGGCGGCGCGGCGCAGCGCCAGCGTGCTGTAGTCCAGGAAGTCCAGCGTGAGCGGCTTCTTGAACTTGTAGACCTGCTCACCGGCCAGCAGCACCCAGGAGATGTGGGTCTCAATGCACTCGATGCCCGCCGTCGCGTGGGCAAAGGCGGCAGGGCAGTGCTGCAGGCGGGTGATGAGTTCGGCAGTCATGCAAAGTGGTGCGCCAGGAGATGCGGGCCATCTTAGCGTCGGGACTGACAGGCGCGCTTGGCACTCCGGTCTGAGCGTGGGTCGACACTTTGTCGACATTGCGGCGTGATTGTCGACAAAGCAGCCATACGCCTTGGCACGCTCCGCCCTTCATTGCTCCTGTTTTGATAGCCTGCAGCGCATATCCATCAAGCTCCAGAGGCCAATTTGGCTTAGAACCCGACACCCCTGCACAAGCTGGCACAGTCGTTGCAATAAGGCTCACAGGCATCTGCCTTCAACCCAGGAGAGAGCACCATGAGCACCGCCAGCGCCACGTCATCCACCGTTCTGATTTCCGCCGCCGAGCTGCAGGCCCTGCAGGCCAGCGAGCCGGTGGTGATCATCGACACCCGCGACGCCGACACCTACGCCCAAGGGCACATTCCGGGCGCAGTGAACCTGCGCGAGATCTTCACCTTTCTGGCCACCTCCTCGCCCGAAGGGCTGCAGGAACTCAAGAGCACCTTCGCCGCCCACCTGGGCGCGGCCGGCCTGTCCGGCAAGGAAACCGCGGTGTTCTACGAGGACGCCATGAACAGCGGCTACGGTCAGTCGTGCCGCGGCTACTACCTGCTGACCTGGCTGGGCTACCCCAAGGTGAAGGTGCTCAACGGCGGCTTCTCGGCCTGGAAGGCCGCGGGCCTGCCGGTCTCCACCGCGGCGGTGACGCCGGTGCCGGCCACCTTCCCCACCAATTTGAAGACCGCCGACGTGATGCTGACCAAGGAAGAGATGAAGGCGGCGCTGGGCACCGACACCGTGCTGCTGGACGTGCGCGACGTGGACGAATGGATCGGCGACAGCTCTTCCCCCTACGGCAAGGACTTCGCGCCGCGCAAGGGCCGCCTGCCGGGTGCGAAGTGGATCGAGTGGTACCGCTTCATGAAGCCGTCCAGCCAGGGCCCGGTGTTCAAGTCGCCTGACGAGGTGCGCGCCGAATGCGCCACCGCCGGCATCAGCCCGAACGACACGGTCTACCTGTACTGCTTCAAGGGCGCACGTGCCTCCAACACCTTCCTGGCGCTCAAACAGGCGGGCTTCAAGGACGTGCGCATGTACTTCGGCTCGTGGAACGAGTGGTCGCGCGACGACACGCTGCCCATCGAGTCCGGCCTGCCCTTCAAGGGCGCCGCCCCCGCGCTGGCCATGGCGGCCTGACCTCTTTTTTCAACCCGCAACTGCACTCAAGGAAACACCATGTCCTCTACCGAACTGCTCGAACCCGTCACCACCGTCAAGGCCTACCTGCGCCCGATCGACCGCGACGGCCTGATGGCCTTTGCCGAGAAAGGCCGCAACAACCCCAGCACCCGTGGCACCAACAAGGTCCACACCGTGATGGAAGGCCAGTACCGCTCGCTGAGCTACGTGGGCAACCACGCGCCGGTGGTGGTGGATGAGCCGCTGCACCTGTTCGGCCAGGACACCGCGCCGGCGCCGGGCGAGATCGTGCTCTCGGGCCTGGGAGGCTGCCTGGCCGTGGGCATCACGGCCGTGGCCACCTGGAAGCAGGTCAAGCTGACCAAGCTGGAAGTGTTCCTGGAAGGCGACATCGGCAACCCGGCGGCCTGGGGTGCCGGCGGCGCGCTGCAGAAGACGCCGCCGGAGATGGGCTTCCAGGCCATCCGCGTGAAGGTGCTGGTGGAAGGCGA
>CALRMF020000305.1:0-3387 GCA_943369035.1 Curvibacter sp. AEP1-3 | reverse complement strand
TGGTTCGCCGAACGCGGGATCACCGGCTACCAGTGCTATGCCACGGCCGACGTGGGGCTGATCGCCTACGAGACGGCAGCCCGCGAGGGGCTGGTGCTGGACGAAGGGGTGATCCTGGAGATCGTGCGCCCGGGCACGGGCGACCCGGTGGCCGAGGGCGAGGTGGGTGAGGTGGTGGTGACGGTGCTCAATACGGACTACCCGCTGATCCGCTTCGGCACCGGTGACCTGTCGGCCATCCTGCCCGGCGCCTGCCCGACCGGGCGGACCAACACACGCATCCGCGGCTGGCTCGGGCGGGCCGACCAGACCACCAAGGTGCGCGGCATGTTCGTGCACCCGGGGCAGGTGGCGGAGATCATCAAACGCTTTCCCGAGGTGGTGCGGGCGCGTCTGGTCGTGACCGGCGAGATGGCCAACGACACCATGACGCTGAAGGTCGAGACGGCCTGCAGCGGCCCCGGCGAGCTGGCGGTACGCCTGGCCGAAACCATCCGGGATGTGACCAAGCTGCGCGGCGAGGTGGAGCTGGCGCTGCCGGGTACGCTGCCGAACGACGGCAAGGTGATCGAGGATGCGCGCAGCTACAAGTAGTTGCCCCTAAGTAGTTACCGCTACTGACAGCGCGTGGCAGGCCGGTAAACTTTCCAGCTTCTATTGAGGAGAAGCCATGAAACGCTTGCTGATTCTGGCCGCTGTGGCGGCCGCGTGGGCTGTCAATGCCCAGACTGCCTACCCGGGCAGCAAATCCATCACCATCGTCGTGCCGTTTGCAGCCGGTGGTCCGACCGACCGCGTGGCACGTGACCTGGCCGAGGCCCTGCGCAAGCCCCTGGGCGGCGCCACGCTGGTGATCGAGAACGTGGCAGGTGCCGGCGGCACCATTGGCGCCAACAAGGTGGCCAAGGCACCGGCGGACGGCTACACCCTGTTCCTGCACCACATCGGCATGGCCACGGCCCCGGCCCTGTACCGCAAGCTGCCCTACTCGGTCGAGAACGATTTCTCCTACGTCGGCATGGTCAACGAAGTGCCGATGACGCTGATCGGACGTCCCAGCCTGCCGGCGAACAATTACAAGGAACTGAGTGCCTGGATCAACGACAACAAGGGCAAGATCAATCTGGGCAATGCCGGTCTGGGCGCCGCCTCGCACCTGTGCGGTCTGATGTTCCAGAGCGCCCTGGGCGTGGACATGACCACCGTGCCGTACAAGGGCACGGCCCCTGCCATCACCGACCTGATCGGCGGCCAGATCGACCTGCTGTGCGACCAGACCACCAACACCACGCCGCAGATCGAGGGCAAGAAGGTCAAGGCCTTCGCGGTGACCACCGCCAAGCGTCTGAGCACACCGGCCTTGAAGGATCTGCCGACGCTGCAGGAGTCGGGCCTCAAGGGCTTTGATGTCAGCATCTGGCACGGCCTGTATGCCCCGAAGGGTGTGCCGGCTGATGTGCTGAGCAAGCTCAACGAGGCGCTCAAGGTCGCCCTGAAAGACCCCGAGTTCATCAAGAAGCAGGAAGGCCTGGGTGCCGTGGTCGTGACCGACAAGCGTGTCGATCCGACTGAGCACAAGAAATTCGTGGCGGCCGAGATCGCCAAGTGGGGCCCGGTCATCAAGGCGGCCGGTGTGTACGCCGACTGAGCACCGCCAGCGTTTCCATCAAGCCACCTTCGGGTGGCTTTTTTCGTCCCGCTGGTGACAAACCCTAGGATACAAGCGGCGTGGTGCGCCCTAGACTGGGGGCTCCGAGTATTCTGGAGACACTTCATGTCGATGCCCCGAAACCATAAACAAAATCGGCGTTCAACCCTCTTTGTCATTGCGGCTGGTGCTCTGCTTTCGATAGCAACCAGCGTCGCGGCGCAATCCGCCTGGCCCAACAAGCCGGTGCGCATCGTGGTGCCATTCGCGCCCGGCGGCACCACCGACATCCTGGCGCGCGCGGTAGCGCCCGAACTCTCGAAGGCCTTCGGCCAACAGTTCGTGGTTGACAACCGCGCTGGCGCCGGCGGCAACGTGGGGGCGGAGATCGTGGCCAAGTCACCGGGGGATGGCTACACCCTGCTGATGGGTACGGTGGGCACGCACGGCATCAACAAGGCGCTTTATGCCAAGCTGCCGTATGACCCGCAGAAGGACTTCGCGCCGATCACGCTGGTGGCTGGCGTGCCGAACGTGATGGTCATGAACGCCGACAAGGCCAAGGCCCTGGGCATCAACAGCGTCAACGATTTCATCAAGTACGCCAAAGCGAATCCGGGCAAGCTCAACATGGCCTCCAGCGGCAACGGCACCTCAATCCATTTGGCCGGCGAGCTGTTCAAGTCCATGACCGGCACGTTCATGACGCACATCCCCTACCGCGGCTCCGGGCCGGCGCTGATGGACATGGTGGCCGGCAACATGGATGTGATGTTCGACAACCTGCCATCTTCCATGGCGCAGATCAAGGCCGGCAAGCTCAAGGCCCTGGCGGTTACCAGCGCCCAGCGCTCGGCCGCCATGCCCGACATCCCCACCATCGAGGAGGCGGCCGGGCTCAAGGGCTTCGAGGCCAGCAGCTGGTTCGGCCTGCTGGCGCCGGCCGGCACGCCGGCCGATGTGGTCAGCCGCATCCAGCAGGAAACCGCCAAGGCCCTGAACAGCCCGGCCATCAAGGAGAAGTTGCTGGCGCAAGGCGCCATCCCCAGCGGCAACACGCCGGCGGAGTTCACCCGCCTGATCGATGCCGAGCACCGCAAGTGGGCGAAGGTCGTCAAAGACTCCGGCGCGAAAGTCGACTGATCCGAAAATTGATAGCACCCCTGAGCGGCTGACGCCGCTTCCGCTCAAGGGGACAACGCCAGTGGCCCGGCGAAGCCGGCTCCACGGCGTTTCCCGGTTGGGTCGCTTCAGGTTCAGCGCGTCAGGGAGGCTAGACGCCCCAGACGATTTCCTTGTTTGCTTTTTCGCAGCGGCGCAGCATTTCGATGAAAGGGGTGGCGCGCTGGCGCAGTGAGACCCCTTCCGGCTCTGGTAATTCCTCACCCTTGGCGGCGGCCTCGGCTTCGGCGGCCTTGCGCTGCGCCTCCTCCTGCGCGATGGCGGCCTCCAGCGCGGCAGCGGCGGCCGGTATGTCGGATGGCAGCAGGATGCCTTGCTTTTCGTCAACCTGCTTGCCGATGATCTGCAGCAGGCGGCGACCCTGCGGCTCGAGCATGATCAGATCGGCAGCAGCGGGGGACTTGAACTTGTAGAGCATGGCAGAGGTGTTGACAGGGGCGGCCTGGGCCGGGACTTGGATTGCGTCGAGGTTAGCACGTCGTTGGCGAGATGCCAGGACCCCACGGTATCTTCTGTCGCTGCGTGCTCCGGCCGACTCTCTACAATTCCGCACAACC
>CALRMF020000304.1:0-3424 GCA_943369035.1 Curvibacter sp. AEP1-3 | reverse complement strand
GTGGCTTCGGTCAAGCGCGAATGGCTCAACGTGGCCAGCACGCTGGAAGTCAACCCGCTGCGCCGCGCCTTCCTGGTCATCCTGCCGGCGGCCGCACCGACCATCCTGACCGGCATGCGCATCAGCATGGGCATTGCCTGGCTGGTGATCGTGGCGGCCGAGATGCTGGTGGGCGGCACCGGCGTCGGCTACTTCGTCTGGAACGAGTGGAACAACCTCTCGCTCACCAACGTGATCTTCGCCATCCTGGTGATCGGCGTGGTCGGCATGTTGCTCGACCTGGCCTTCGGCCAGCTGCAGAAGGCGGTGACCTATGTGGAGTGAAGTTCCCTCGCGCCTGGCCACGCCGGTGTCCCCGGCCCCCAGCTTGCCCCAACGAAAGGTTTCCCCCGTGGACGGTTTCCTCAAGATCGAAAAGCTCAGCAAGGCCTACCAGCCGGCCAAACCGGTGTTCGCCGACGTCTCCTTCACGCTCGAGCGCGGCGAGTTCGTCTGCGTCATCGGCCACTCCGGCTGCGGCAAGACCACCATCCTCAACGTGCTGGCGGGGCTGGATACGGCCAGCGGCGGCCACGTCTTCATGGACGGGCGCGAAGTGGTCGGCCCCAGCCTGGACCGCGGCGTGGTGTTCCAGGGCCATGCCCTTATGCCCTGGCTGACGGTGCGGCAGAACATCGCCTTTGCCGTCAAGTCGCGCTGGCCGGAGTGGTCGGCCGCCCAGGTCAATGAGCAGGTGGAGAAGTTCGTCGCCATGGTGGGCCTGAGCCACGCCATCGACAAGAAGCCCAGCCAGCTCTCGGGCGGCATGAAGCAGCGCGTGGGCATTGCGCGCGCCTTCTCCATCCAGCCCAAGATGCTGCTGCTCGACGAGCCCTTCGGCGCGCTCGATGCGCTCACGCGCGGCACCATCCAGGACGAGCTCATGACCATCGTGCGCCAGACGCAGCAGACCGTCTTCATGATCACGCACGACGTGGACGAGGCCATCCTGCTGGCCGACCGCATCCTGCTCATGAGCAACGGCAGCGAAGCCGCCAACGGCTACGTGCCCGGCGGCATCGCCGAGGAGGTGGTCAACCCGCTGCCGCGCGAACGCACGCGGGCCGGCCTGCACCACCTGGACGGCTACTACGAGCTGCGCAACCACATTGTCGATTTCCTGGTCACCCGCGCCGTGGCGCACTGACCTTGCCTCTTTCAACCTTCAACTCAACAACGGAGTCCACCATGAACCGCAACGACGTTACCGAAAAGATCATCGCCACCAAGGTGTCCAAGGGCATCAAGTGGGAAGACGTGGCCAAGAAGGTCGGCCTGTCCAAGGAATGGGTCACCGCCGGCTGCCTGGGCCAGATGACCTTTGACGAAAAGCAGGCCAAGACCATCGGCAAGATCTTCAGCCTCAACGCCGAAGAGATCAAATGGCTGCAGGTCGTGCCTTACAAGGGCTCGCTGCCCACCCCGGTGCCGACCGACCCGCTGATCTATCGCTGGTACGAGATCGTCAGCGTCTACGGCACCACCATCAAGGAGCTGATCCACGAGGAGTTCGGCGACGGCATCATGAGCGCCATCGACTTCAGCATGGACATCGTGCGCCAGCCCGACCCCAAGGGCGACCGCGTCAACGTGGTGCTGTCGGGCAAGTTCCTGCCCTACAAGCAGTACTGAGCCGACGGCCATGGAACCCAAGCCGCCGCTGCCGCCCTTCACGCCCGAGACCGCCGCCCAGAAGGTGCGGCTGGCCGAGGACGCCTGGAACTCGCGCGACCCGGACCGCGTGGTGCTGGTCTATACCGAAGACACGCGCTGGCGCAACCGCGCCGAGTTCCCGGTCGGCCGCGAGGCGGTGCGCCAGTTCCTGCAGCGCAAGTGGGCGCGCGAGCTGGAGTACCGCCTCATCAAGGAGCTGTGGGCCTGTGCCGGCAACTGCATTGCCGTGCGCTTCGCCTACGAGTGGCACGACGATTCAGGCCAGTGGTATCGCTCCTACGGCAACGAGAACTGGGAGTTCAACGACCAGGGCTACATGCAGCGGCGCTTTGCCAGCATCAACGACCTGCCGATCCGTGCCGAGGAACGCAAGTTCTTCTGGCCGCTAGGGCGACGGCCCGACGACCATCCCGGCTTGAGCGAGCTCGGCCTGTGAGGTCTGGGACGCACCTTCAGTAGTGCGGCGGCAGTTCGTCGCGCAGGCTGGCCAGCACCGGCGTGCTGCCTTCGGGCAGCTGGCGGCGCAGGCCGGCCACTTCGCGCAGCAACAGGTCGATCTGCTGTTGCTGGCGGTAGATGGCCTGGTTGAGCTGGTCGATCTGGTCTTCGGCGTAGCTGGCCTTGATCTCCAGCTCGGTCAGGCGGGCGTCGGTGGTGTCGGGTGTAGCAGCCATGGCCCTATTGGAACCCAATTCCACGCCGCCCCGTCCATGCTCTGCGCCGATTAACCCCACGTCCGCCACCGGTTTGTCCGTGGCGCCCACGTCGCGCATGCGGCCGCCCTAGCATCGGGGTCATCCGTGACGCGATGAAGGGGCGATGGTGCAACGGCGACAACTGATCCAGGCCGGTCTGGCTGCGGCACTGCCGCTGGCGTCCTCGGGTGTGCACGCCGCTGAACCCGACGTGGCAACGCTGCTGCGCCAGGGCGGCGTGGTGGTCGCGTTCCGTCATGCCCTGGCGCCCGGCACTTTCGATCCGCCGGGCTTTCGTGTCGAGGACTGCCGTACCCAGCGCAACCTGAGCGAGGACGGGCGCGAGCAGGCGCGCGCCATCGGGCGCTGGTTCCAGGCCCAGGGCCTGCAGCCGGCGCGGGTGCGCGCCAGCCCCTGGTGCCGCTGCCTGGACACCGCACGCCTGGCCTTTAACCAGGCCGAAGCCTGGCCCGCGCTCGGTTCACCGCGCGGCGCGGTGGAGACCACCAACGCCGCGCACCTGCGCGAGCTGCGCACGGCACTGGCTGCCGCCACGCAGCAGCGCGGACGTTTCGAGGTCTGGGTCACGCACATGTTCGTGCTGTCGGCACTGGCCGACACCGGCACCGACTCCGGCGAAGGCCTGCTGTTGCGTGCCGACGGGGGTGCCCTGCGGGTGCTGGCGCGGCTGCGCGTGGCCTAGCGCTCAGGCTGCCGGCGCACCCGGCTGGCGGCGCGGGTGGGCGCGGGCGAAGGGTTCCAGCGTCTGGCAGCGTGCCACGATGCGCTCGATGGTCGGGATGTCGCGCACCTCGATCTGGAATACCTGCATCACCGCCATCACGCTGGCCAGGCAGATGTCGGCCAGCGTTGGCGCATCACCGTGGCAGTACAGGCCGGTGGCCGATTCGCGGGCCAGGCGCTGCTCCACGGCGTGCAGCCCGGTGCCGAACCAGTGTGTCTGCCAGGCGCGCCAGTCCGCATCGTCAAAGCGCCCCTGCGTCGTGAGGTACTTC
>CALRMF020000303.1:0-3424 GCA_943369035.1 Curvibacter sp. AEP1-3 | reverse complement strand
TGGCGGCCGCTGGGGGACCCGGCTGTGAGGCTGCGCAACCAAGTGCCATCGCCGCGTGCCATCGAGCGCGGTGGCACCATAGCGGGCGCCATCGTGCTGGCGTAGGCTGAGCGCAAGGCGTCGAAGGCCGCTTTCCAGTCCGTCAGCTGCGCAACGTCTGTGTCTGTGAGGAAGATTGTCGGTGCGACTTGCACCGCAGGGTGAATGTGATGGCTTGCCAATGCAGTCTCCAGTGATGGGAGTGCATCCTAGGGAGGCAGCTGCTTGCGAGGTAGTGGCGGCCGGCGAAAGCAGCTTTCCGAATACTGGATAGGTAACCTGCGGGCTAACTCGCTTTCAGCAAGCCCGGGCAGATCGAACGGATCAGTTGTGCCACCGAGCGAGTGGCGAGTGTGTGGGGGCGGTGCGTCGTCACGCCCAGCACGATGCTGCGCGACAGTGCGGGCTGCACGATGCGCACGGCCACCAGGCGGCGGGCGTCTTGCGCCGCCAGCATCCCCGCCGTGATCGCAAAGCCGCCATCGCTGGCCACGATCTCGTGTTGCAGGCGGATGGAGTTGGCCTCGACAGCCCGCTTCAAGCAAAGCCCCATGTCGCGCGCGAGCTCGGCAAGCCGGGCTCGCAACGGGTGGGGTTCGCCTGGCAGCACCAGCGGCAAATCGGCCACCTCCTGGAAGGTGATGGTCTTGCGCTGAGCGATCGGATGTCCCGCCGGTACCACCAGATCCAGCGGCAAGCGCGCGAGCAGCGATTCGTGCGGATGCGCGGTGTCTTCCTCGCGCAGCAGCAAGGCGAGATCAAGGCGCCCCTGCACGACCCATTCCTCCAGCTGCGCGCTCGAGCCCTCGGTGAGGTGGATGCGCACGCCCGGCCGCTGGCGCAGGATCTGGGCGCACAAGGGGCCTGCCAGCAGCGGCACGGTGGACGGGAGCATGCCGAAGCGCACGTCGCCCATGGGTTGACCACTGCGGGTGTGCATGTCGTCCGAGAGTTGCTCGGCTTCGTGTGTGAGCGCCACGATGCGGGGGTAGACCATCTCGCCGAACTCGGTCAGCACCACACCGCGGCCCGTGCGGCGGAAAAGCCGCCCACCCGCCTCGGTCTCGAGTTGCGCGATCTGGCGGCTCACCACGGACTGCGGCGTGTCCAGTGCCAGGCTCGCGCCGGAGATGCTGCCGAACTCCGTAACCCGGATGAACAGCTGCCAGCGAGGATCGAGAACTTTCACCATCAGTCGTGACCGGTGTACATGGCGGACGCAACGCCCCGACCTCACATCCCTGCGATGTTCGGGGCGTGATCGAAGTGAGCCTGCTCAGGCCCCTGCGGCGGGCTGCAGCATGGGCAGCAGTACGTGCGAGTCGTATCCGCCGCCGGTGTGGATGACATGGCGGCCCCGGTTCCTGGTCGCGATTTTGTCGGCGCCCGGCATGCCTGGCAATCCGAACGCGTCGAACAACTGGCCGCCCACGGCGACGCACAGGATTTCACCGGGGTGCAGCTTCATCGCGACCGGCCAAATGGCGATTTCGATGGCCACCACGTCGCCGGGCGACAGCAGTTCTTCCTTCAAATGGGTATGAAATGGCTCCAGTGGCGTCGAACGCTCGGTGTCGAGCGCCCGGTGCGATGCCCTCAGCCGCCCCTGCGGCCCGGCAAAGCTCAGCATGGCAACAGGCCGGCCGCTCTCCACCATCTTTCGAATGCCTTGGCCAGCCTCGCCAGGCAAGGCAACGTGGTACAGCTTCTTGCCCTGTGCATCGGTTTTGTAGACCTGGGCAAAGACATCCAGATCGTCCGCCCCCTCGGCCTCCACCCAGAGCTTGAGCTTGATGGGGCCGGCGATCTCTGTTTCGCGGTGAATCGGAAGCCGGAAGACCGTGATCCCCTCCTGGGCATCATGGCTGACGGAGGACTCGGAGCCCGGTGTGTTTTCAAGCAGGCCTTTGGCCGCGTCAAGGTACCAGGCTGTGGGTTCGGCGCAGGCCGGCGGCCACTGCGTCTCGGCGCGATTCGTCTCGTCTTCTCCACCCGGGTCCAGCACGGCCATGCGCACGCGGGGCGTCTTTTCCCAGCCGTTGTCCTCGCCTTTCAGGTATCGGTCGAAGAAGCGGGTGAGATCGGCCACGTTGCCAGGCTGATAACCGTCCGGCCATTCTTGCTGGTTGTGAATGCGCAGCCATTTGTCCGTTGAACCCAGTTCATGGAATGCCTTCAGTGTTCCTCGGGCGTGCAGGGGGTTGCTATAGCTGGCGACGACATAGGCGGGAATCTCGATGGCGGGCACCTTCGCACGTTTGTCTGCCCAGTAGGCATTCATGAGCGGGTAGCGCTCGATCATGTCGGCAGCGCTTTCGACACTGCCTCGTCCGTTCTTGTGGGCCAAGATCTGGTCGCGGATGAAGCCGTTGTTGATCATGCCGCCCTGGCAGATATCGTCACGGTATTGGTCGATCAAACCTTCCCAGGGGGCCATGGCCGCCAGGTGGGGCGGTTTCAACGCCGCCGTGAACCACTGCATGATGGCCAACTGGGAGTTGCCGGCCATGCCAACCCTCGCGTTCGACCAAGGCTGGGCGGCGATCCACTCCACCGTGTCGTAGGCGTCTTCGGCGCCGGCCTGTCCCCACCACCGCATGTTGCCGTCCGAGTGCATGGAGCCGCGGACATCCGCGACGACGATGGCGTAACCCTTGCTGGTCCACCAGGCCGGATCGGGCGCTTCGAAGCACTGCAGGCCCGAAACCCAGTCCCGTGGCACGCCAACCCGGTCGGGCGGCACATGGACCTTGAACCAGCCCCCCTGTTTGCCATATGGCGTCCAGACCAGGATGGCGGGTACGTTGACGGCATCGACCGGTCGGAAGACATCGACATAGAGGGTGGCACCGTCCCGCAGCGTGACCGCCACGTCCTGCTCCCAGAGCAGCGGTGTCGGCAGGGGCATGCGCCCCTCTTCATGGACGTAGCCCTGCTGCAGGATCACGGATTGGGGATGGAAGGGCTCGACCTGCCCGTCCGGCGAATCAAGAGGCGAGAGGGGCGCGTGCAAGACCTCAATGCGGTCTCCGTTGGCTTCGTAGAACTCCATGCTCAAGGGTCTCCATGTTTAAATTTGTCGTGCAATCAAAGTATGACTGTTTTTCAACTTTATTTGAAAATGTGTAATATATCAACCGAAGAAGACACGCTTTCGGCAGAGCAAGGGGTTGTCCAGGGTGTGGACACCGGGTCGGCCCAGAGTCTTCTGCTCAGCCTGTTCGGGCTGTTTGTCTTCGATGTGCCGGCCCGTAGCGTCATCGCCACCCAATTGGCCATCACCGTCCTGGCTCAGGTCGGCGTGAGTGAAAGTTCAACCCGGATGACGCTCAACCGGATGGTCAAACGGGGTCTGCTGAACCGGGTCCGGGCGGGGCGGACCAGC
>CALRMF020000302.1:0-3450 GCA_943369035.1 Curvibacter sp. AEP1-3 | reverse complement strand
AGTTGAAAGATGAGCGCAGCAGAACACGGTCCGACAGCAAGTGAGTACATCGTTCACCACTTGCAGCATCTGCAGAACGTCCAGCAGAAGGCTATTGTTGATTTTTCGGTCATCAACTTTGATTCGTTGGTCGTGGCCGGTCTGTTGGGTGTCGTCGCACTGGTCTTGCTCTGGACTGCTGCACGCAAGGCCACTTCGGGTGTGCCCGGCCGTTTCCAGGCTGCTGTCGAAATCCTGGTTGAAATGGTCGACAACCAGGCCAAGGCCAATATCCACAGTGCTGAAAGCCGCAAGTTCATCGCTCCCTTGGGCCTGACGGTGTTCGTCTGGATCTTCCTGATGAACTTCATGGACATGCTGCCTGTCGACCTGCTGCCCGCTCTGTGGGGCAAGGCCTATGAAGCGGCTGGCCATGATGCCCATCACGCATTCCTGCGCGTCGTTCCGACCGCTGACCTCTCCACCACCCTGGGCCTGGCTTTTGCCGTCCTGCTGCTGCGCTTCTGGTACAGCATCAAGATCAAGGGCGCCGGCGGCTGGGCTCACGAACTGGTGTCTGCTCCTTTCGGCACCAGCAAGAATCCTATCTTTGCCCTGGTTCTGGGCGTGATCAACCTCTTGATGCAAATCATCGAATACGTCGCCAACACCGTGTCCCACGGCATGCGACTGTTCGGCAACATGTACGCTGGCGAACTGGTGTTCATGTTGATCGCCTTGATGGGTGGCGCCGCTGCGCTGTCGCTCTCTGGTGTTCTGCTGCCTGTCGGCCACATCATTGCCGGCACCATCTGGACGCTGTTCCACATCCTCGTGATCACGCTGCAAGCCTTCATTTTCATGATGCTCGCACTGATCTACCTGGGTCAGGCGCACAACGCCCACTAAGCGCTCACCAGGCGCCCTCTGATTTCGTTTCGTTTTTTCTTTCCTCAACCATCCGTTTCTTAATTAGGAGTCATCATGGAAAACATTCTCGGTCTCGTCGCTCTGGCTTGTGGTCTGATCGTTGGTCTGGGCGCTATCGGCGCTTCTATCGGCATCGCCCTGATGGGTGGCAAGTTCCTCGAATCGTCGGCTCGCCAACCTGAGTTGATCAACGAACTGCAAACCAAGATGTTCATCTTGGCCGGTCTGATCGACGCCGCCTTCCTGATCGGTGTGGCTATCGCTCTGCTGTTCGCCTTCGCCAACCCGTTTGCTTCGACCTTCTTGGCCAACCTGCCCAAGTAATTCCCGTTCAACGCCACTCTAGAAAGGTGTTGCCGTGAGTATCAATGCGACCCTGTTCATTCAGGCCATCGTATTCCTGATCTTGGTGTGGTTCACGATGAAATTCGTGTGGCCCCCGATCGCGAAAGCGCTGGATGAACGTGCCCAGAAAATCGCCGATGGTCTCGCTGCTGCCGACCGTGCCAAAACCGAACTCGCCGCTGCTGACCAGCGCGTGAAGAAGGAATTGGCCGCCGCCAGCACCGAAACTGCATCGCGTCTGGCTGATGCCGAGCGTCGTGCTCAGGCCATCATCGACGAGGCCAAGGCCCGTGCCACCGAAGAAGGCAACAAGATCGTTGCCGCTGCCAAGGCTGAGGCCGAGCAGCAATCGGTCAAGGCCCGCGAGGCCCTGCGTGAGCAGGTCGCCGTGCTGGCCGTCAAGGGTGCCGAGCAAATCCTGCGCAAGGAAGTCGATGCCGGCGTTCACGCCGATCTGCTGAATCGCCTGAAGACTGAGCTGTAAGGAGCAACCATGGCTGAACTCGCCACCATTGCCCGTCCTTACGCCGAGGCCTTGTTCAAGGCCAGCACCTCGACCGCCGGCGTTGACCTCAACGCCACGGCCGGCTGGCTGGACGAGCTGGCTGCGATTGCAGCCGACGCCCAGCTCAAGCAGTTTGCCGAGAGCCCGAAGGTCAGTGCCCAGCAGGTCTTTGACCTGGTGGCCGGCCTGACCAAGTACGTTCTGCCCGATCAGGGCAAGAACTTCCTGCGCACGGTGATCGACAACGGTCGTCTGCAGGCGCTGCCCGAAGTCGCTGCCCAGTTCCGCAAGCTGGTCAATGCCCAGAGCGGTTCGTCGGATGCCGTTGTGTACAGCGCATTCCCGATCGATGGTGCTGCCCTGGCAGACCTCGCCGCCTCGCTCGAAAAGCGTTTTGGCCGCAAGCTCAACCTGACCGTCGAAACCGACAGCACCTTGATTGGTGGTGTCCGTGTGGCAGTGGGTGACGAAGTGCTCGACACCTCGGTCAAAGCGCGCCTCGAACAAATGAAAGCGGCCCTGGCCGCGTGACCGCGGCCTTGTGCCTCGGCTAAACAAAGAAAGAAGGAAAGAGTCATGCAACTCAATCCCGCAGAAATTTCTGAATTGATCAAGAGCCGCATCGAAGGGCTGGCTGGCAGCGCTGACATCCGCAACCAGGGCACCGTGGTGTCCGTGACCGACGGTATCGTTCGCGTGCATGGCCTGTCTGACGTGATGCAGGGCGAAATGCTCGAATTCCCGGCCAATGCTGAAGGCGTGCCTTCGTATGGCCTGGCCCTGAACCTGGAGCGCGACTCTGTTGGCGCCGTGATTCTGGGCGAGTACGAGCACATCTCCGAAGGCGACACCGTGAAGTGCACGGGCCGCATTCTGGAAGTGCCCGTCGGCCCCGAACTGATTGGCCGCGTGGTGAACGCCCTGGGCCAGCCTATCGACGGCAAGGGTCCGATCAACGCCAAGATGACCGACGTGATCGAAAAGGTGGCACCTGGTGTGATCGCCCGTGAATCCGTGGGTCAGCCGCTGCAAACCGGTCTGAAGTCCATCGACTCGATGGTGCCCGTGGGCCGTGGTCAGCGCGAGCTGATCATTGGTGACCGCCAGACCGGCAAGACCGCTGTGGCCATCGACGCCATCATCAACCAGAAGGGCCAAGGCGTCACCTGCGTGTACGTCGCGATTGGTCAGAAGGCTTCGTCCATCAAGAACGTCGTGCGCTCCCTCGAGCAAGCTGGCGCCATGGACTACACCATCGTGGTGGCTGCCTCGGCTTCTGAATCGGCTGCCATGCAGTACGTGTCGGCCTACTCGGGCTGCACGATGGGCGAGTACTTCCGCGACCGCGGTGAAGACGCGCTGATCGTTTATGACGATCTGTCGAAGCAAGCTGTGGCTTACCGTCAGGTGTCGCTGCTGCTGCGCCGTCCTCCAGGCCGTGAAGCTTTCCCTGGCGACGTGTTCTATCTCCACAGCCGTCTGCTCGAACGCGCCGCTCGCGTGAACGCCGACTACGTGGAAGCCTTCACCAAGGGTGAAGTCTAGGGCAAGACCGGTTCGCTGACCGCTCTCCCCGTGATTGAAACCCAAGCCGGTGACGTGTCCGCCTTCGTTCCGACCAACGTGATCTCGATCACCGACGGCCAGATCTTCCTGGAAACCAGCCTGTTCAACGCCGGTATCCGCCCCGC
>CALRMF020000301.1:0-3451 GCA_943369035.1 Curvibacter sp. AEP1-3 | reverse complement strand
ACTTCAACGACATCGACGGCCTGGCTGCCCTGATCGACGCCTGCGACGTCGTCCTGACGACTAGCAACTCCACCGCCCACCTGGCCGGCGCCCTGGGCAAGACCACGCTCCTGCTGCTGCCTTTCGGCAAGGGTCGCCTGTGGTACTGGTACGGTCCGCAGGGACACAGCCTCTGGTACCCATCAATCCAGACGTATGCCCAGCAATATGCTGGACAATGGCAACATCCCCTGGCACAGATCCAGACCTATTTGAACAAACTCCTATGCAGCTGAACAAAGTCACCATGGTCGTCGGCTTCGACCAACGTGAAGCCATTGCGTACCACGCGTTCTGCCAGAGCGTGCTGGAAAAGGCTTCCCTGCCCGTCCAGTTCCTGCCGCTGGCAGAGAACACGCTGACCGGCTACCGGGAGACACACACGGACGGCAGCAACCGCTTCATCTATTCCCGTTTCCTGACGCCCTACCTCAACGACTTCAGCGGCTGGGCTGTCTTTGCCGACGGCGACATGATCTGCCAGGCCGACATCAAGCAGCTCTGGGACCTGCGGGACGAGTCGAAAGCCGTGCAGGTTGTCAAGCACGATTACCAGACCAAGGCACACGTTAAGTATCTCGGCAACAAGAACGAAGACTATCCACGCAAGAACTGGTCTAGCGTGATCCTGTGGAATTGCGCCCACCCCGCGCACCGCATCCTCACGCCACAGTTCATACAACAACAATCTGGCGCATATCTGCACCGCTTCAGCTGGTTGGACGACAGCCTGATCGGCGAATTGCCCCCTGAATGGAACTGGCTGGCCATCGAATACGAAGACAACGACCAAGCCAAGTTGATCCACTACACCCTTGGCACGCCTTGCTTCAAGGATTACGCTGGCACGGCCATGGCGGACAAATGGCACAGCGCCTATGACCGCGTCATGGCAGGCATGGACATCTGACAAGGCCGCGCCATCTCTCTTTCTTCTGGAGACATCTTTGACATGCAGACTATCACCGAGGAATATCGCAGGATGCAGCAGGAGCTGCACCAGAACCCTCATTACGGCGTTGCCTCGCTCGCATTCGCGCCGTTGGTGGCACAGCTGATCAAGCAGGCCGGTGCGAAATCGCTCTCTGATTACGGTGCCGGCAAGAAGAATCTTCTCAAGGGCTTGGCCGATGCCGGAATCAGCGACATCGGCTATCTCCCCTATGATCCTGCGTTTCCCGAGTATGGCGACCCTCAACCCGCAGATCTGGTGTGTTGCATCGACGTGCTCGAACACATCGAGCCGGAGCTCATCGATAACGTCATCCACGAACTGGCCGTCATTACAAAGAAGCTGGGATTTTTCTCCATACACATGGGCCCCGCGGGGAAAGTCCTTCCCGACGGCCGGAATGCGCACCTCATCCAGGAGCCAACCTCTTGGTGGTTGCCGAAGCTGGTCCGCCATTTCGAGATCCTGCAACTGCAAACCCACTCGACTATGGGCCAGGGATTCTGGGTTCTAGTCAAGCCCCGGACTCCCTCCGTCCAGGCGACATAACCACTCTATCCAAACTTTCACTTACAGCCTCTGGATGTACACCATGAACCGCTGTCTGTCTCTCCCGCGCCGACTGGCGGCCCGCCTGACCTTGGGTGGGCTGATCGGCTTAGTGCTGCTTCCCGCCGTCGCCCAGGATGCCCTGCAGCGCACCCCGCCCATCCCCCTGGCCGCCGAACGCGGCGTGCTCGTGGTCACGCAGCCGCCGGACGTGCTGCTCGACGGCCAGCCGGCACGGCTGTCGCCCGGCGCGCGCATTCGTGGCCGCAACAACCTGCTGCTGCTCTCGGCCCCGTTGATCGGGCAGGCGCTGACGGTGCGCTATGTGCGGGACGCGCAGGGGCTGGTGCACGACGTCTGGGTGCTGACCGAGGCAGAGGCCCTCCAACGCCCCTGACCCGGCGCACTGCGCCGGACTCCTAGTATTTCCGGGCCTCAGCCCTCACTTTCATTGTGTAACGCGCTATTGATTCGATAGCAATCGAGATTCCCCTATGAGCAAGAAAGTTTTCATCAAGACCTTTGGCTGCCAGATGAACGAGTACGACTCGGACAAGATGGCCGACGTGCTGGGCGCGGCCCAGGGCTACGAACCGACCGACGACCCTGAGCAGGCCGACCTCATCCTCTTCAATACCTGCTCGGTGCGCGAGAAGGCGCAGGAAAAGGTGTTCTCCGACCTCGGCCGCGTGCAGCACCTGAAGAAGAAGGGCGTGAAGATCGGCGTCGGCGGCTGCGTGGCCAGCCAGGAAGGCGCCGAGATCATCCGCCGCGCGCCTTATGTGGACGTCGTGTTCGGCCCGCAGACGCTGCACCGCTTGCCCGAACTGCTGGCGGCGCGCGACGCGCAGAAGCGGCCACAGGTGGACATCAGCTTCCCCGAGATCGAGAAGTTTGACCACCTGCCACCCGCCAAGGTGGAAGGCGCCTCGGCCTTCGTCAGCATCATGGAAGGCTGCTCCAAGTACTGCAGCTACTGCGTGGTGCCTTACACGCGCGGCGAGGAAGTGAGCCGCCCCTTCGAGGACGTGCTGGTCGAGGTGGCCGGCCTGGCCGACCAAGGCGTGAAGGAAGTCACGCTACTGGGCCAGAACGTCAATGCCTACCGCGCAAACATGGGCGGCACCAGCGAGGTGGCCGATTTCGCCACCCTGATCGAGTACGTGGCTGACATCCCCGGTATCGAGCGCATCCGCTACACCACCAGCCACCCGAACGAGTTCACGCCCTCGCTGATTGCGGTCTACGACAAGGTGCCCAAGCTGGTCAGCCACCTGCACCTGCCGGTGCAACACGGCTCGGACCGCATCCTGATGGCCATGAAGCGCGGCTACACCGCCATGGAGTACAAGAGCACGGTGCGCAAGCTGCGCGCGATCCGACCTGACATCTCGATGAGCAGCGACTTCATCGTCGGCTTCCCCGGCGAAACGGAAGACGACTTCGCCAAGATGATGAAGCTGATCGACGACATCGGCTTCGACAACTCCTTCAGCTTCATCTTCAGCCCGCGGCCGGGCACGCCAGCGGCCAACCTGCCGGACGACACACCGCATGAAGTCAAGCTGAGGCGCCTGCAGACACTGCAGGCGGCGATCGAGACCAGCATCCGCGACATCAGCGCCCGCCGCGTCGGCACGGTGCAGCGCATCCTGGTGGAGGGCCCGTCCAAGCGCGATGTCGACGAGCTGATGGGTCGCACCGAGTGCAACCGGGTGGTGAACTTCAAGGCGCCGAAGCGGCTGATCGGTCAGATGGTCGACGTGACCATCACCGAAGCGCTGCACTACAGCTTGCGTGGCGAAGTGGTGACCGCGCAGACCTGAGCGCGGCGCGGGTTGGGCGGTTTCAGAAAGGCATGCCGGGCATGCCCTTGAGGCCTTTCATGCCACCCAGGCGCTTCATCATCTT
>CALRMF020000300.1:0-3459 GCA_943369035.1 Curvibacter sp. AEP1-3 | reverse complement strand
GCGCTGCAGCGCCTGGAACACGTCCCGCAGCTCGCGCCACATGGCGCGCGACATGGCGTTGAACTTGCCGGGGTGATTCAGGATCACCCGGGCCTGCGCGCCCTGTCGCTCGATGCGGATATGGCCACTCATGGGTCTGAACGGGGGGGTAGCGAGACCTTAATCCAGCTTGGCGCCGGAGAGCTTGACCACCTGGGCCCAGCGCTTGACCTCGGCGCTGACGAACTGGCCGAACTGCTGCGGCGTCAGGTTGCCGAACTCGGCGCCCTGGTTGGCCCAGACCGCCTTGGCCTCGTCGGCCAGCGCCGCCTTGCGGATCTCTTCCACCGCGCGCGCCTGCACATCGGCCGGCGTGCCCTTGGGGGCCCAGATGCCGTACCAGGTGGTCACGGTGTAGTCCGGCAGACCGAGTTCGGCCGCGCACGGCACATCCGGAAACGCGGGGTTGCGCTTCGGGCCCGACACCATCAGCGCCTTGATGCGACCGCCCTTGATGTGCGCGGCCGAAGAACCCAGGCCGTCGAACATCATGTCCACGTTGCCGGCAATCAGGTCCTGCAGTGCCGGACCGGCGCCGCGGTAGGGAATGTGGGTGATGAAGGTCTTGGTCTGCTGCTTGAACAGCTCGCCGGCCAGGTGGTGCGACGTGCCGCTGCCGGCCGAACCGTAGTTCAGCTTGGCGGGGTTCTGGCGCACATGGGCCAGGAAGGCCTTGAAGTCGCCCGGGACTTTCTTCGGATTCACCACCAGCACCTGCGGCACATTGGCCACCAGGGCCAGCGGCACGAAATCCTTCTCGATGTCGTAGTCCAGCTTGGGGTACATCGAAGGGGCAATGGCGTGGTGCACCGCACCCATGAAGAGCGTGTAGCCATCGGGCGCTGCCTTGGCGGCGATGCTGGCGCCCAGCGTGCCGCCCGCGCCGCCGCGGTTGTCGATCACCAGCTGCTTGCCCGTCAGCTTGGAGAACTGGGCCGACAAGGGACGGGCAAAGGCGTCGGTGCCACCGCCGGCCGGGAAGGGCACGATCAGCGTCACCGGCTTGGTCGGCCAGCCCGACTGGGCATGGCCGGCCAGGGCGGTGCCAGCCAGGCCGGCAGCCGCCAAGCGCAGCACATCACGGCGACTGGAAAAAATGCAATCGATCTTGTTCATGTCTGTCTCCTCTGGTTGTATTGAAAGGCCCAGTGTGCTCAGGCCGTCAGCTTGGCGACCTCACTCGACACGGGTATTTTGCCCTGCGCCAACTGGCCGCGGTGCTTGTCCAGGCGCTTGAGGTCGTACAGGTAGTTGACCATCATGCCGTAGGACTGTTTCCACCCCTTGGGCGAGGGATCACCAGCCCAGTTGATGCGTTCCACACGCGCGCCGTTGCCGAGGTGAAAGCGCGCCACCGGATCGGCCGGCTTGCCGTCCTGCAGCTCCTGCCCCAGGTAGTAGGCCGCGCATTGCTGCAGCCATTGGCTCAGGGGCGCCTTGACATCGAGTTCACGGGCGTGGTCGGCGGCCGCCAGCAGCGCTTCGGCCGTCAGGGTCTCGACACCCAGAGCACGCGCGAGTGTCTGTCGCTGCGCGCGCTCCAGCCCGGCCACTGCCGCCTCGGCGTGGCGCGCCAGCCAGGCACGAAAACCCGGGATCGGTGACAACGTGACAAAAGTCTTGAGCTTGGGGAACTCGGCACGCAGCGTCTCGACCACGCGCTTGATCAGCGAGTCGCCAAAGCTCACGCCGCGCAGGCCGGTCTGGGTGTTGCTGATGGAATAGAAGATGGCCGTCGTCGCCTTGCTCAGGTCGGACGCCGCGGCGGTTTCATCCAGCAGCGGCGCGATGCTGCCCGGCATCTCCCCCAGCAAGGCCACCTCGACGAAGATCAGCGGCTCGTCCGGCAGGCGCGGGTGGAAAAAGCCGTAGCAGCGGCGATCGGAATCGAGCCGGTTCTTCAGGTCGGCCCAGCTGCGGATGTCATGCACTGCTTCGTACTTGATGAGCTTCTCGATCAGCGAGGCCGGCGAATCCCAGCTCATGCGCCGCAGCTCCAGGAAGCCGACATCGAACCAGGTGGAAAACAGGTTTTCCAGTTCGGCATCCAGCGCCAGCAGGCGCTTCTCGCCCTTCAGATGACCCAGCAACTCGGCACGCAAATCGAGCAGGAAGCGCATGCCCTCGGGGAACGCGGAAAAACGCTGCAGCAGCCGTGTGCGTGGCGACACCAGGGCCTTGCGCAACCGGATCTCGGCCTGCCCCTCCTCGGGCGTGCCGATGGCGCTGTCGTACTGGTCGCGCGCGGCAGCCACCTTGCTGGCGTCGGGCGCGAACTGCTCGCTCATCAGCAGCCAGACCTCACGCCGCTGCTCGGGCGTGGCCGCGGCATACCAGGCGGCCGCGGTACGCGCACGGCGCCCACCCTCCACCTCGCTCACCTGCGGATCGACGATGGCCTGCAAGGTCTTGAGCAGGCGGCGCTGCTCGCGCGTGAGCGCCGCGTCGCGCGCCGGTTTGGCGGCAGCCACCGGGGCCGTGGCCAGCGCGCCGCGCAGGCGTGGGCTCAGTCGCGACACACTGCGGGCCAGCCAGGAGGTTGCGACGTTCATGCCAGCCTCCGGCTCCTCTGTTGCCGCGCCAGCTCACGCAGGGCTTCGCGCTGGCGCGTCAGGTGCGTGCGCATGGCGGCTTCCGCCCCTTCCGAATCGCGTGCCCTGAGCGCGGCAAAGACCGCCAGGTGCTCGGTCAGGCTCTGGTCCAGCCGGCCCGGCGCATGCAGGCCCTGCAGGCGCGCCAACTTGAGGATCTTGCGCAGGTCACCGATGACCTGTGCCAACCAGCGGTTGTTGGCCAGCGTGATGATGGCCTCATGGATGGCGTGGTTGGTCTGGTAGTAGTCGACGATGCGCCTGGCGTCAGCATGCGCCTCCAGTTGCTGGTGCAGCGACTCGAGCACCGCGAGATCGGCGTCGCTGGCATTACGCGCGGCCTCGAAGGCACAGCGCCCTTCCAGCAGCGCAATGACGGGGAAGATATCGTCCAGGTCCTGTTCCGTCACCTCGTTGACGAAGCAGCCACGTCGCGGCTCGTGCCGCACCAGGCCTTCGGCCGTCAGCACCTTGAGCGCCTCGCGCAGCGGCGTGCGGGAGATCTCCAGTCGCTCGCACAAGGCAACCTCGTCGACGAAGCTGCCCGGTGCCAGCGTGCCGGCAAAGATTTCTTCCCGCAGCGTATCGGCCACGCGCTCGTGCAGTGAGTTGTGAACCAGGCGCATGGCGTTAGTGACGTGAGGTGAAACAGTTGAATGAGATCTGAGGATGACAAGGAGTTCTGCTGTTCAGACCTCCCGATCTCGTCGTAATTTTGCGTAATTATGGGTAATTACGACATGCTGGAAAACCCTGCCCCCTCGTGCAGCGAACGAAACGCCCTTCGATCGCTATCAAATCAGGGGCTTCCCGCGCTTACCCATCGGGG
>CALRMF020000299.1:0-3493 GCA_943369035.1 Curvibacter sp. AEP1-3 | reverse complement strand
TGGGAAGTAACCAAAACGGCGGCACCAGCGTCCAGCGCCATCTGGATGCAGGGGATGGAGGCGCGGATGCGGGTGTCTTCGGTGATGGCCCCGGAATCATCTTGCGGCACGTTGAGGTCGGCGCGGATGAAGACGCGTTTGCCGCGGGCCTTGCCCTGCTGGCACAGGTCCTGGAAGCGAATGAAGTTCATGATGGTCGAAGCGAAGAGTGGGTGAACCGTCAGCACCCGGCCGGGCCGGCCAGGCGCAAAAGCTGGGATTTTAGGCGGGGCGCTGTCGCCCGCCTTACCAGCCCAGCCCCAGGTGCAGCGGCAGGTAGACCGCCATGCCGACCACAATGGTGCCCAGCACTGCCTGCCCCTGGCCACGGCGCCAGAAGAACCAGGCCGCGCCGGCCGCCACGGCGAACAGGCGCGCGTCCTGCCAGGTGCTGACCAGCTGGCCCTGCGTCATGACCATCTCGGGGACGATCACCGCCGACAGCGCGGCGATCGGCGCATACTGCAGGCCGCGCTGCGCCCAGTGCGGCAGGCTCCATTCCTTGCTGGAGATGAAGAAAAAGGCGCGCGTGATCACGGTCACCGCCGCCAGGCCGAGGATCACCCCCATCGTCCAGAGATCGGTCTGGTTCATCGTGCCTCCCGGTGCGCCCATGGCGTCTTCTCCAGCAGCAGCGCCAGCGCCACCGCAGCCGCAATCGCCACCACGATGTTGAGTTTGAAGGGCATTGCGAAGGCCGCCACCGCCGCCGCGCCGGCCACGCCGGCCGACACCACGCGCAGCTGGCTGGAGGCGAGCGAGCAGGCCACGCCCAGCAGCGCCAGGATGCCGGCAAAGCTCAGGCCCCAGTGGGTCGGGATCGAATGCGCCAGCCCGATGCCCAGCAGGCTCGCCGCCTGCCAGCTGGTCCAGTTGGCGGTGGCGCTGCCGAGCAGGTAGGCCAGTTGGGCCTGCTGCTCGGGCCGGTTCTGCGGCGGCTGGTGGTAGCGGCGCACGAACATCACGTAGCTGAGATCGGCGGTGAGGTAGCCCACGAACAGCCGCAGACGTCGCGGCAGGTGCATGACATAGGCCCGCATGTGGGCGCTGAACACGACGAAGCGCAGGTTGACGCAGAACGCCGTGGCCAGGATCACCAGCACCGGCGCACCGGCGGCAATGAGCGGAATGGCGGCCAGCTGCGAGCTGCCGGCATACACCAGCAGCGTCATGGCCAACGCCTCGACGAGGCTCATGCCGGACTTGACCATGGCCACGCCGGTCATCATGCCCCAGGCCGCTAGGCCCGGCGCCACCGACATGGCGTCGCGCAGGCCCTGCCGATACTCGGCGTGATGCAGCAACGGACGCAGTTCCGTCATGGCCGTCCCGGGCTCAGGCCGCGCCGAGCACAGCGCCGACCGGCACGGCAAAGCCGCGCAGGAGGTCCGCTGCCGGCAGGCGCTTGCCGCCAGCACGCTGCAGCTCGATCAGGCGCAGCACGCCGGCGCCGCACTGGACCTCGATCCCTGTCTCGTCCGCAGACAAGATCGTGCCCGGGGCCTTATTGCTTGAGCCCAACGCGCTATCAATTTCGCAGCGCCAGAGCTTGATGGACTCACCCTGCAGCGTCGTGACCGCTACCGGAAAAGGATTGAAGGCTCGGATGCGCCGGGCAATCACCTCGGCCGGCAGCGCCCAGTCGACCAGCGCTTCGTGCTTCTCGATCTTGTGCGCGTAACTCACGCCTTCGGCCGGCTGCGGCACCGCCTGCAGGCCGCCGCAGGCCGCCAGCTCCAGCGCCTCGACGATCAGGCGCCCGCCCAGCGTGGCCAGCTTGTCGTGCAGGCTGGCCGTGGTGTCGTTGGCCGCGATCGGCAGCTTTTCCACCAGCAGCATGGCGCCGGTGTCGAGACCGGCATCCATCTGCATGATGGTGACACCGGTCTCGGCATCACCGGCCTCGATGGCGCGGTGGATCGGCGCCGCGCCGCGCCAGCGCGGCAACAAGGAGGCATGGATGTTCAGGCAACCCAAGCGGGGCACATCCAACACCCACTGCGGCAGGATCAGGCCATAGGCCGCGACCACCATCACGTCGGCCTGCGCCGCTTCGATGGCAGTGCGCGCCGCGGCGGCCTCGTCCGGGTACTTGCCGTCCAACCGCAAGCTGTGTGGCTGCGCCACGGCGATGCCGTGCTCCAGCGCAAACTGCTTGACCGGCGATGCCTGCAGCTTCATGCCGCGGCCGGCCGGCCGGTCGGGCTGGGTCAGCACCAGGGGAACCTCGAAGCCGGCGACATGCAGCCGCTGCAGCGCCACCCGCGCAAACTCGGGCGTGCCGGCAAAGATGACTTTCAACGCTTGGCCTCGCGTTGCGCCTTGACCATCTTGGTCTTGATGCGGTTGCGCTTGAGCGGCGACAGGTATTCGACGAACACCTTGCCCAGCAGGTGGTCCATCTCGTGCTGGATGCAGATGGCCAGCAGACCGTCGGCCTCGATCATCTGCTCGCGGCCCTCGCCGTCCAGCGCACGCACATGCACGCGCTCATGCCGTTCGACACCGTCGTAGATACCGGGCACCGACAGGCAGCCTTCGTCATTGATCTTCTTCTCCGGGCTGGCCCAGATGATCTCGGGGTTGATCAGCACCAGGGGCTGGTCACGCCCTTCTGAGACGTCGATGACGATCAGGCGCTCATGCACGTCGACCTGCGTGGCCGCCAGGCCGATGCCATGCGCCTCGTGCATGGTCTCGAACATGTCGGCAATCAGTTGCTTGATGCGCGCGTCCACCGCCTGCACCGGCTTGGCCACCGTGTGCAGACGCGGATCGGGGAAACAGAGGATGGGAAGTAGGGCCATAGGGAGTCGCCAGAGATGTCGTTATTTTCGCTACTTTTGGTAACGACGGCCGTAACAGAGGGCAAAAAACATTGCCCCATCAAGGGCTTGGGCGCACAATCGCGCGTGATTTATCAAGACTGAGCCAGCCCTGCTGCCCCGGGGCGGGCCCCGAGCCACCACACCACATGACACGACAACTGATGGCGAAATCCGGCTACACGATCACCACCCTGGTCGCCTTGGGCACCTGCCTTGCCGGCACTGCCGCCTGGGGCCAGAACTACCCCATCACGCCGGCTCAGAGCGCCACCGCCCGGCAGGTCGCCCAGGCCGGGGTCCCCCTGAGTGAGCTCGCGCCCAACGCCCCCGACAGCTACACCGTCAAGAGCGGCGACACCCTGTGGGCCATCTCCTCGCTCTTTTTGCGCAGCCCCTGGCGCTGGCCCGAGCTGTGGGGCATGAACCTGGACGCCGTGCGCAATCCGCACCTGATCTACCCCGGCCAGCAGCTGCTGCTGGAAAGGAAAGACGGGCGCGCCACCCTGCGCCTGGCCGGCGGCGCGCAAGGCGAGCCGGCCGACCTGGCCACCGTGCGCCTGTCGCCGCGGGTGCGCAGCGAACAGCTCACCGAGGCGCTGACCACGCTGCAGACCCGCGCCATCGAA
>CALRMF020000298.1:0-3514 GCA_943369035.1 Curvibacter sp. AEP1-3 | reverse complement strand
CCCAGGGCGCGCACCTGGCGCGAGAAGATGGCGTTGAAGTTGTAGTCGTTGGCCACCGCCGTCCGGATGGAGGGGTCGGTGGTCAGCGCGATGGCGCCGAGCTCGGGGCGCTCGCGTTCGAAGCGGCCGACGAACTCGGCCGCGAAGTGCTGCGCGTCAGCGGCCGAACCGCCGTTGCCGCACGCCAGCACCTTGCCGCCGCTGGTGACGCAGGTCAGCACGGCCTGCACCGCGTCGGCAATCGGCTTGCTCAGGGACTGTGCGGCCTGGTACTTCAGGTCGGCGCTGTCGATGACGTGTTGTTGAATGCGTTGCTCAAGCATGGGGTCAATGATAACGGTCCGGCCCCGGACAGAAAGCGGCAGGGTCTTGTTTCAGTCTGTAAAGAAAGCGGCCTGCAGCCACTGGACCTCGTCGCCGTCCAGCGCCACCACATCGAAGCGGCATGGCGGTGGTTCACGCCAGCGCAGCAGGTAATGCCGCGCGGCAAAGATGATGCGCCGCTGCTTGAGCGGGCTGACGCTGGCCGCCGCACCACCATGCTGCACGCCGCGGCGCCCACGCACCTCAACGAACACCAGCGTGCCGTCACCGGCCTGCATGACCAAGTCGATTTCACCGCCACCGCGCCCCGGCGTCCGATAATTGCGCTCCAGCAGGCGTAGCCCGGCACGCTGCAGATGCTGCAGTGCACGCGCTTCGGCCGCATCGCCGGCCTGCTTGGTCGTCGGGCTGTCGCCTGCGGCCCGCCATTTGGGGAACACCATTGAATGCTTCTTTCGCCTCCGCCCTGAGCGCCTCGCACGAGGCTGCCGCCAGCCAGCATTATCCGCAGGGAACACTGTACGTGGTGGCCACGCCGATCGGCAACCTGGCCGACATCACGCTGCGCGCGCTGCATGTGCTGCAACTGGTGGATGCGGTGGCCTGCGAGGACACGCGTCACACCCAGACGCTGCTGCGGGCCTACGGCATCGAGCGCGGTGCCCAGCAGCTCATCGCCCTGCACCAGCACAATGAAGCGGAGGCTGCGCAGGCCGTCGTCACCCGGCTGCAGGCCGGCGCACGCATCGCCTACGTCAGCGACGCCGGTACGCCCGCGGTGAGCGACCCCGGGGCCCGCCTCGTGGCTGCGGTGCGCGCCCAGGGGCTGTCGGTGGTGCCGCTGCCCGGTGCCAGCAGCGTGACCACGGCCCTGAGTGTGGCGGGTGCCGTGAGCGAGGACAGCGGCTTTGTCTTCGTCGGCTTCCTGCCAACCAAGAGCACTGAGCGCCAGCAGGCGGTGCAGGCGCTGGCCGGCGAGACGCGCGCCGTGGTGCTGCTGGAGGCCCCGCACCGCATCGAGGCGCTGGCCGCCGCCCTGGCGCCGCTGGGGGCGCGCCAGCTCACCATCGGTCGCGAGTTGACCAAGCAGTTCGAGGAAATTGCCACGGTGGCCGCGGCTGACTTCAGCAGCTGGCTGACAGCCCAGCCCCACCGGGCGCGGGGGGAGTTCGCGCTGGTGCTGCACCCCACGCCTGCCGCGGGCGATGCCGCGCAGGCCGAAGGCCTGCGCGTCCTCAAGCTGCTGCTGCCCGAGCTGCCGCTCAAAAGCGCCGTCAGGCTGGCCGCCGACATCAGTGGTGCACCGCGCAACGCCCTGTACGACGCCGCACTGACACTCAAGCAGCCGGCCCCCTGAACACCCCGTACCATGCAGCCATGAAACGTGTGCTTCGCCTGTTCCCCTTCCTGCACTGGGCGCGGCCCGATGCGGCCCTGTTGCGCGGCGAAGCCCTGGCCGGCCTGAGCGTGGGCCTGATGGTCATCCCGCAAGGCGTGGCCTATGCCGCACTGGCCGGCATGCCCTTGGTGACCGGCATCTACGCTGCCATGCTACCGGCCCTGGTCGCAGTACTGTTCAGCGCCTCAGTACGCCTGTCGGTCGGCCCCACGGCGCTCACCAGCCTGCTGGTCTACGCCTCCCTGAGCCCACTCGCCACGCCTGGCAGCGCAAGCTGGGTGGAGCTGGCGGTCTGGCTGGCGCTGCTCAGCGGCACGCTGCAACTGGTGCTGGGCTTCATGCGCTTCGGCTGGCTGCTCAATCTGGTGAGCTCACCGGTGCTGATGGCCTTCACCCAGGCGGCGGCGGTGCTGATCATCGTGTCGCAGTTGCCGGCGCTGCTGGGCCTGCCCGCCAACGTCGCCCACCTGGCAGACCTGCAGGCCCTGCACGTGCCCTCGGCCGTCGCCGGGCTGGCCAGCCTGGCGCTGCTGCTGCTGGTGCGGCGTTGGCGGCCGGGTTTTCCGTCGGTGCTGGTGATCATGCTGCTGGCAGCCGGCCTGAGTGCGGCCGTGGGCTTTCAGTCGCTGGGCGGCGCCGTCGTCGGCCACCTGCCTGCGGGACTGCCCTCGCTGTACCTGCCCTCGCTGCCCGACACCACACTGCTGGGTCAACTGCTGCTGCCCACGCTGGTCATCACGCTGGTCAGCTTCCTGGAGACCGCTTCAAGCGCCAAGGTGGACAACGCGCGGCAGGGCCAGCGCTGGAACCAGGACCAGGACCTGATCGGCCAGGGCCTGGGCAAGATCGCCTCCGGCCTGTGCGGTGCCTTTCCCACCAGTGCGTCGTTCGGCCGCTCGGCGCTGAACCTCTATGCGGGCGCCCGCACTGGCTGGGCCACCGTGGTGTCAGTGGCGGTGGTACTGGGCGTGCTGCTGTTTGCCACACCGCTGCTTGTACAAGTACCGCAGGCGGTGCTCGCCGCCATCGTGCTGGTGGCGGTGACCGGCCTGCTGAAACCGGGCGAGTTCGTGCGGCTGTGGCGCATCTCGCGCACCGAAGCGAGCATCGCCCTGCTGACCTTTGCCATCACCCTGCTCTCGGCCCCGCAGCTCTACTGGGGTGTGCTGGCCGGCGTGCTGATGGCGCTGTCGCAGTTCCTGCACCAGCGCCTGCACCCGCGCATCATCGAGATCGGCCTGCATCCGGACGGCAGCCTGCGCGACCGCCACCTGTGGCATCTGCCGCCGCTGGCACCACGCCTGTATGCGTTGCGCATGGACGCGGCGCTGGACTTTGCTGCGGCCGCCAGCTTCGAACGCGCCATCACGGAACATCTCGCCCACCGTCCGCAGACGCAGCATGTCTGCCTGTTCGCTCAAGGCATCAACCGCATCGACGCCACCGGGGTCGAGGTCTTCCAGAAACTGCAGGTCCAGTTGCTGGAACGGGGCATCACGCTGCACATCAGCGGCATGAAGCTGCCAGTGGAAACCCCGCTGCGTCACAGCGGGGCATTGCAGGATGGCCGTTGGCTGAAGCTGTACCGGACCGATGCGGAAGCCCTGCAAGCCTTAGGTGGCTTGCAGGGGACAACGCAGGTCTGACAGCCTTTCAAGCGGCACCTGGCATCGGAGACGGCAACGCGCTGCGATGTTCTTCACTGGCGCACCAGGCGCTGCAGACAATCGATCTCCTTCAGCGTCGCCTGCGCCTTTTGCCGCAGGTCGTCCAGCGCTTGTGTGTTGGCCT
>CALRMF020000297.1:0-3546 GCA_943369035.1 Curvibacter sp. AEP1-3 | reverse complement strand
TGTAGGGGCGTACCATCAGGCCTCATCTCCTTCAGCAGCTTCGCTTTCGCCGGCATTGGCATCGTTCTCCACGATGCGCTGCAGGCCGCTGAGCTTGGAACCTTCGTCCAGACTGATCAAGGTCACGCCCTGGGTGGCGCGGCCGAGCTCCCGGATCTCGGCCACACGGGTGCGCACCAGCACGCCGCGGTCGGTGATCAGCATGATCTCGTCGTCGGCATGCACCAGTGTGGCGGCCACGACCTTGCCGTTGCGCTCGCTCTGCTGGATGGCGATCATGCCCTTCGTGCCGCGGCCGTGGCGGGTGTATTCGGTGATGCCGGTGCGCTTGCCGTAGCCGTTCTCGGTGGCGGTCAACACGCTCTGTTGCTCGTCCTCTGCCACCAGCATGGCGATCACGCTCTGGCCCTCCTCCAGCATCATGCCGCGCACACCGCGGGCGTTGCGGCCCATGGGACGGACGTCGTTTTCGTCAAAACGCACTGCCTTGCCGCCGTCGGAGAACAGCATGACGTCGTGCTGGCCGTCGGTCAGCGCGGCACCGATCAGGTAGTCTCCCTCGTCCAGGTCGACGGCGATGATGCCGGCTTTGCGCGGGTTGCTGAATTCGTCGAGCGCGGTCTTCTTGACCGTACCCATGGAGGTGGCCATGAACACGTAATGGTCGGCCGGGAAGCTGCGGTTGTCGCCGGTCAGCGGCAGGACCACGGTGATCTTCTCGCCTTCGGCCAGCGGGAACATGTTGACAATGGGCCGGCCGCGCGAGCCGCGCGAACCGGCCGGCACTTCCCAGACCTTGAGCCAGTAGAGCCGGCCGCGGTTGGAGAAGCACAGGATGTAGTCGTGCGTGTTGGCGATGAAGAGCTGGTCGATCCAGTCGTCTTCCTTGGTGGCGGTGGCCTGCTTGCCCCGGCCGCCGCGCTTCTGCGCCCGGTATTCGCCCAACGGTTGGCTCTTGATGTAGCCGGAGTGGCTGAGCGTCACCACCATGTCGGTCGGGGTGATCAGGTCCTCGGTGGCCAGGTCCTGGGCGTTGTGCTCGACTTCGCTGCGGCGTGCGCCGACTTTCGTCTGGCCGAACTCCTGCTTGATCGCGCCGAGTTCTTCGCTGATGATGACCGAGACGCGCTCCGGCTTGGCCAGGATGTCGAGCAGGTCCTCGATCTCGGCCATTACGTCCTTGTACTCGGCCACGATCTTGTCCTGTTCCAGGCCGGTCAGGCGCTGCAGGCGCATCTGCAGGATTTCCTGGGCCTGGGTGTCGGACAGGCGGTACAGGCCATCGCTGCCCATGCCGTAGCTCTTTTCCAGGTTTTCCGGACGGTAGTCGTCAGCATTGACCACGCCGCCGTCGGCGCGGGTGCGGGTGAGCATTTCGCGCACCAGCTTGCTGTCCCAGGGCTTGCTCATCAGCTCGGCCTTGGCCACCGGCGGGGTGGGGGCGTTGCGGATGATGGCGATGAACTCGTCGATGTTGGCCAGGGCCACCGCCAGGCCTTCGAGCACGTGGCCGCGCTCACGCGCCTTACGCAGGTTAAAGACCGTGCGACGGGTCACCACTTCGCGGCGGTGGTCCAGGAAGACCTCAATCAGGTCCTTCAGGTTGCACAGCTTGGGCTGGCCGTTGACCAGCGCCACCATGTTCATGCCGAAGGTGTCCTGCAGCTGGGTCTGCTTGTACAGGTTGTTGAGCACCACCTCGGGCACTTCACCGCGCTTGAGTTCGATCACCACGCGCATGCCGGACTTGTCGGATTCGTCCTGGATGTGGCTGATGCCCTCGATCTTCTTTTCGTGCACCAGCTCGGCAATGCGCTCCAGCAGGTTCTTCTTGTTCACCTGATACGGCAGCTCGTCGACGATGATGGCCTGGCGCTGGCCGCGGTCGATGTCCTCGAAGTGGCACTTGGCGCGCATCACCACGCGGCCGCGGCCGGTGCGGTACCCTTCCTTGACACCGCTGATGCCGTAGATGATGCCGGCCGTGGGGAAGTCGGGCGCCGGGATGATCTCCATCAGCTCGTCGACCGAGGCCTCAGGGTTCTTCAACAGGTGCAGGCAGGCATCCACCACCTCGTTCAGGTTGTGCGGCGGGATGTTGGTGGCCATGCCGACCGCGATGCCACCCGAGCCGTTGACCAGCAGGTTGGGCAAGCGGGTCGGCAACACCAGCGGCTCTTTTTCCGAGCCGTCATAGTTGGGACCGAAGTCGACGGTTTCCTTGTCGATGTCAGCCAACATCTCGTGTGCGATCTTGGCCAGGCGGATTTCCGTGTAACGCATTGCGGCGGCGTTGTCGCCATCGACCGAGCCGAAGTTCCCCTGACCATCCACCAGCATGTGGCGCATGGAGAAATCCTGCGCCATGCGCACGATGGTGTCGTAGACCGACTGGTCGCCGTGCGGGTGGTATTTACCGATGACATCTCCGACGATACGCGCCGATTTCTTGTAGGCGCGGTTCCAGTCGTTGTTCAGTTCGTGCATCGCATACAGCACGCGCCGGTGCACCGGCTTCAGGCCGTCCCGCGCATCGGGCAGGGCGCGGCCGACGATCACGCTCATGGCGTAGTCGAGGTAGCTGCGCCGCATCTCCTCTTCAAGGCTGATGGGCAGGGTTTCTTTGGCGAACTGGGTCATGGGGGATGTCAGATCTGTGGCTGGGACTGGGCAATCTGTCATTTTAAGGTGCTGACTCTGTTGCTTCACGGCAACAAAGCCAGGGCTTCTGGGTATGTAACCACCCGTGTCTTACATATGACCATTGATGCCCTGATGGGATATGGCACAATCGTGTGGACAGTTCAGGTGGTAGTCTTTTGTGCATGCCATCTATTCATCACTAATCGCAGCTAGACTGCAGCTTTTTCCGCTAGAGGATGGAACCATGAAGAAACTGAATAAAGTGGCAATGTTGATCGCTTCGGCCGCACTGGCTACCGCCGCTGGCGCCCAGTCCGTTGACAACTGGATGAGCGGTTCTGGCATTGCCGTCAAGAACGGTACCAACGAGCTGTGCTGGCGCGACGCCAACTGGACCCCGGCTACCGCTGCCAAGGGCTGCGATGGCGCCATCGTCGAAGCTCCCAAGGCTGCCCCGGCGGTTGCTCCTGCTGCCGCTCCGGCCGCTGCCAAGCCCGCCGCACCGGCCGTGGCTGCGACCAAGGTGACCTACGCTGCTGACGCCTTCTTCGACTTCGACAAGGCCGTGCTCAAGCCCGAAGGCAAGGCCAAGCTGGACGATCTGGCCCAGAAGGTCAAGGCCATCAATCTGGAAGTGATCATCGCCGTCGGTCACACCGACGCCGTGGGTACCGATACCTACAACCAGAAGCTGTCGATCCGTCGCGCTGAAGCCGTTAAGGCCTATCTGGTGTCCAAGGGCATCGAGAAGAACCGCGTGTACACCGAAGGCAAGGGCGAGAAGCAGCCTGTCGCTGACAACAAGACCAAGGAAGGCCGCGCCAAGAACCGTCGCGTGGAAATCGAAGTGGTCGGTACCCGTCCCAACAAGTAATCCCTCCGGATTACCTGCAGAACCCCGCT
>CALRMF020000296.1:0-3564 GCA_943369035.1 Curvibacter sp. AEP1-3 | reverse complement strand
TGCTGCGGGCGGCCTGGGTGACCTGGTGCCTGGGACGCGTCGACCCTGAGGGGCAGGAGGCGCCCTGGCGTGCCATGACGCTGGCAGCACTGCTGGCCTTTCTGGTTGTCAGCAACGCCGGCTTTCCCTGGCGCCTGGCGGCCACCGGGGCGCTGTTTGCGCTCTGTCTGGCCATACTGGCGGCCTCGGATCAGCGCCTGCGGCCCGCCCGCCATAGCGTTTCCGTCGAGCCGTTCTGGCACCCCTGGGCCGTATACGGCGCCCTGGCAGCTGTGGCGGCCAGCCTGGGGCTGACGGTGTGGATCTCGCTGCAGGCCGCTGCGGCGGAAGCGCGGCTGGTGGGGGCACTCAAGCTCGCTACCGGCATCAACATGAGTGGCGATCCACTCCACCCGCGCCATGACGTGCGCAAGGCCGAGGTGCTGCGCCTGGTGCGCGAGGGCGTTGCCATCAACCCGCATTACCGCAAGATCACTCCGATCGTGGCCGATCAGCTGGTGCGCTGGGGCGACTGGCGCAATGCCTTGTGGATCTGGCAGTCGGTGGTGGCGTCGCGCCCCAACGTGGTGGCGCTGCTGGCCAACACCGCGCAGGCCCATATCCAGCTGGGTGAGCTGCCGCAGGCCCAGGTCTATTTCGAGCGCGCCCGGGCCATCCAGCCGGAAGCCCCGGTGGTGCATACCCTGGAGGTCTTGCTGCTGGTGCACCGCGGCGAACTGGCGCAAGCGGCGCAATTGAGCCGCGTCTACCTGCAGCGTCCCCAGTTCGACCAAGACCAGACCCTGACGGCCTATCTGCTGGGCCTGCGACTCCAGGACTGGGATTTGGCGATCCAGGCATTGACGCAGCGGCGCTTGCGCTGGCCGCAACTGGCCGTGGACAGCTGGTACAAGCTCGGCCAACTGTATGCGCGGCCAGAACTACAGGATGAGGTGCGTGCCCAGCAGGCCTTCCAGGCCGCGTTGGATGCGGCACCGGCACCTTTCCGTGACAAGGTGCGCGAGGTCATCCCCCAGCCCTACCGGAATGCCTTGCGTCCGTCAGCGCCTGAACTCGCGCCCTGAACTCGCGCCTTGGAGCCGCGCGTCAGATGTCGTCCAGCAGCGGGTAGGGCAGCGGCAGCAGTCGCAGCGCTGGCTCGTCCGCCTGACCGAGTCGCAGCCCCGGCCCGCTGGCAGCACTGGTCTGCATGGAGACGATGGCATCGAAACCGCCTCCAGGTGCCGCGGCGGCCTGGGCCACGGTGCCGCAGGGCTGGCTGGGGTCGGCTAGGTCGAGGACGTCCTGGCCTGCCTGCAGGGCCGCTTCACTGTGTACCAGGTAAGCGCGGCGTTTAAGGGTGCCGCGGAACTGGCTGCGCGCCACCACTTCCTGTCCCGGGTAGCAGCCTTTCTTGAAGTTCACGCCGCCGACCGACTCGTAGTTCAGCATCTGTGGCACGAAGGCCTCGACGATGGGCGCGGTCACGGTGGCAATGCCGCTGCGCACCTCGCCCCAGAGCCAGTCCTCCAGCGGGAGGGCCGGCCCGGCAGGTGCGGGTTCAGTGGTCGGCGCGACCCACAGGGCACGCGCCACACCATCGGCCGGGTAGAGCTGCACCAGACTTGCGGCACCAAAATCGACCTTGGACCAAGCGGGCCGAGCGTCGGCAGCTATGGTTTTCATAGCATCCCCGGCCAGACCGTAGAGCGCGAAATCAGCCGTGGCATCGCTCAACTTGGCCTTGGCCCGCAGCACGAACATCGACAGTCGCTTGAGCGTTTGCGCCAGCAGGTCACGGCTGCACACCAGCAGGATCTCGTTATGGCTGCGCTTAAAGCCGATGAAGCTGGCCAGCAGGCGGCCCTTGGCGGAGCAGAAGCCCGCCAGCCGCGCCTCGGACAGGCCTAGCAGGGCAAAGTCCTGCGTCAGCTGGCCATGCAGGAATTTGGCCGCATCCTCACCTTCGGCGCGGATCAGGCCCAGATGGGTCAGGGGAACGATTCCGTTGAGCGTGTGTTGCATGGGGCTGAATTATCATCGTCCATCGATTTCATGAAGGAAACAGGGTTGTGCGTCTGTGGTTTGTAGGCCTGCTGCTGGCGGCCGGTGGGGTGGGGGCTGGTGCTGTCTGGTGGCTGAACCAGCCGCTGGCGCTGCGTGGTGACCCGGTCGATCTGGCCATCGAATCGGGGACGTCGGCACGCGGGGTGGCGCAAGCAGCGGTCGATGCCGGCGTACAGACCGATGCGGCCCTTCTTTACTGGTGGTTCCGCCTGTCGGGCCATGCGCGGGAAATCCGCGCCGGCAGTTACGAGATCGGCCAGGGCACGACGCCGCGCAGCCTGTTGCGCAAGCTGGTGCGCGGCGAGGAGGCCCTGCGCGCCGTCACGCTGGTGGAAGGCTGGAACTTCCGCCAGGTTCGCGAGGCGCTCTCAAAAGCAGAGCAGCTCAAGCCCGACACAAGGGGACTTGGCGATCATGTGATCATGGATCAGCTGGGTCGCCCGGGCCTGCACCCGGAAGGGCGCTTCTTTCCGGATACCTACACCTACGCCAAGGGCAGCAGCGATCTGGCGGTGCTGCGCCGCGCCCTGCGTGCCATGGACCAGCGGCTGAACGCCGCTTGGGAGCAGCGCGCGCCCGGCCTGACGTTGAAGACGCCCGAGGAGGCGCTGATCCTGGCGAGCATCGTGGAGAAAGAGACCGGCCGCCCCAGCGACCGGGCCATGATCTCCTCCGTTTTCCACAACCGGCTGCGCATCGGCATGATGCTGCAGACCGACCCGACCGTGATTTACGGCCTGGGCAGCAGCTTCGACGGCAATCTGCGCAAGCGTGACCTGCAGACCGATACCCCCTGGAACACCTACACCCGCGCCGGGCTGCCGCCGACGCCGATCGCCATGCCGGGCAAGGCGGCCCTGTTGGCCGCGGTGCAGCCGGCGCCCAGCAAGGCGCTGTACTTCGTTGCCCGCGGGGATGGCACGAGCCAGTTCAGCGCCACGCTGGATGAGCACAACCGCGCAGTCAACAAGTACCAGCGTGGACAATAGCGGCATGAACAGTGGCAAGAACCAGGACGTGCGCAGCAGCACAGGCGGGCTTTTCATCAGCTTTGAAGGCATCGACGGTGCGGGCAAGTCGACCCATGTCGAGAGCCTGGCGCAGGCCTTCCGGGCCCAGGGCCGCTCCGTGACGCTGACCCGCGAGCCCGGTGGCACGCCGCTGGCCGAGAAACTGCGCACCATCGTGCTGAATGATCCGATGGACGCCATGACCGAGGCACTGTTGGTGTTCGCGGCGCGGCGCGACCATCTGCAGCAGCGCATCGAGCCGGCCCTGGCACGCGGCGAGGTGGTGCTGTGTGACCGTTTTACCGACGCCACCTTTGCCTACCAGGGTGGCGGCCGCGGCTTCGATCTGGCGGTGCTGACGCAGCTGGAGCGCTGGGTGCAGACCGTGACGGCGGCTGGCGTGCCCCTGCTGCGCGAACCGGACCTGACGCTCTGGTTCGACCTTGACCCGGCGATTGCCGCCGAACGCCTGGCTTCGGCGCGGGTGCCCGACAAGTTCGAGGCCCAG